>JBEKZG010000249.1:0-5912 GCA_049510095.1 Occallatibacter sp. | reverse complement strand
ATGTGCTGGGCGGCCGAGCCATGGTCATCGCCTACGATGCGGAAGCTGTTGCCCAGTACATGGCGCAAGCCGTGGAATATTCTCAGGAACGGCCGGTGCTCGTCGATCACTTTCTTGAAAGCGCTGTCGAAGTGGATGTGGATGCCCTCTGCGATTCAGAAGATGTCGTCATCGCCGGAATCATGCAGCATATTGAAGAAGCCGGCATCCATTCCGGTGACTCGTCCTGCGTGCTGCCTTCTGTAAGCATCCGTCCGGAAACACTGGAAACGCTGCGTGCTTACACCCGTAAGCTTGCCCTTGCGCTTAAGGTCGTCGGCCTGGTTAACCTTCAATTCGCAATCCAGCGCGATGCCGACGGCGAGGACCACGTCTACGTCATCGAAGTGAATCCGCGCGCCTCGCGCACGGTGCCCTATGTTTCCAAGGCAACTGGCATTCCGCTGGCGAAGATTGCCGCACGGCTCATGACAGGCCGGAAGTTGCGCGAGTTGCTACCGGATCAGCTCACCAGTGGCAGGGACCTGGAGACAGGCCCGTACTACTACGTAAAATCGCCTGTCTTCCCGTGGGGCAAATTTGCGGGTGTCGATACGGTTTTGGGCCCCGAAATGCGGTCCACCGGCGAGGTAATGGGGGTCGCAGCCACCTTCGGCGAAGCTTTTGCCAAGGCTCAGCTCTCAGCGGGACAATTGCTGCCCACACTAGGCACAGTCTTTTTCAGCGTCAACGATCACGACAAGACGTCCGCAGTCGACCTCGCGCGCCGCTATGTAGAACTTGGATTTCGGATCGTCGCCACTGAGGGTACCGCGGACGTCCTGGAACGCTCTGGACTCATCGTGGAACGGGTCTTCAAAGTAAAAGAGGGCCGGCCAAACATTGTCGATCTCATTAAGGGCGACCGAATCCAGCTGGTCATTAACACCCCGCGAGGCCAGGATACGTTCTTCGATGAAAAGGCCATCCGCCGGGCTGCAGTGCTGGCCCGGGTTCCCACCATCACCACGATCGCCGCCGCCCAGGCTGCGGTGGAGGGGATTGCGGCCATGCAGACCGAGCGCACAACGGTCTACGCGTTGCAGCATTTGCACGCGGCCAAGGGTGCCTGACGTGCACGCTTCCGCGAGGCAGAGCCAACATGGAACAAGGGCCGCATTGACCTGCGGCAACGCGGCTGGATTAGCTCAAAAGTAGTAGAAAATATTGCGAATGAATTGTGAATGTTGTGTTACATTCTAAAAATCAGCAGTGAACTGAAACGGCGGCTCCAATCGCGAGCCAGACGCAAGAGGCCGTTTTACAACAAATTAATGCGCAACCCCCGGTGCGCAATTTGCGCTGGGATCGGAAGTCACGGATGACACCGGCAAATCGATGCAGTCCAGGTGGTCCCAATTCAATTGGGACCGGGTGGCGCTGAGAGCAACCTCGGATTTGAACTACTGAGTTCTATCCATTTTTGCTCGCCGCGCCGGGATGTTAACCCGGGTGGCTGAGAGCGAGAATGGACCCGTCACCGCCCTTGCGGTACGCGCACCATCTCTTCGTATTCCCGCCTCTTCTAAAACGTCGTAAAGCGAAGCTGCTGGAACTGTCGGCGAGCCATAGCTGTTTCCTGTTCAGGGGATCGCCCACTTTGGTGCATTAGGCCGTAGCAGACTTTCAGGATGCGACAACGTGGAACGGCCGATAAGGGCCAGAAAGGGGGAGTGTGATGTACACAGTCGAGCAAGTTGTCATTCGTTCCCTCGAATGCGTTTGGAAGGTTGCAGGCGATAGGCTTGTCTGCACCTGGATCGTGAGGACGACGGCGGCCGGGGATTGCCGGCAGCCAAAAGAGCAGGATCGAAACCAGAGAGTCGCCTGATCAACCCAGGCGACTGTTTCTAATTCCGCGGCCCTCAGGGTTTTACAATAAAATCATGCTGATTGAGGGCGTTTTCGCCGCTGTAACTACGCCGTTCTATCCGGACGAGCAAATCTATTTCCGCAAACTTGAAGCCAACATGGCGCGGTATTCCCGCAGCCTTTTGGCCGGGATGGTCGTCCTGGGTTCCACGGGCGAGGCTCCCATGCTGGACGACACGGAGTCTGCGGAGGTGTTGCGCGTTGCCGCCGAGGCCACGGCGCCAGAGAAGGTACTCATAGCCGGCGTGGGCCGGGAGAGCGTGAAGGCTACGGTTGCATTAGCCGAAACCGCCGCACAGCTCTCCTATGATGCAGTGCTCGTCCGCACTCCGACCTACTACGCCACGCAAATGTCCGCGGCGGCGGTTTTGCACCATTTCCGCAGTGTCGCAGACCGCTCGCCGCTGCCGGTGTTGCTTTATAACATTCCCAAGTGCGTCCCTTACGACATTCCAATTGAGCTGATCGCCGAATTGGCGCAGCATCCGAACATCGCCGGGATTAAGGATTCCAGTGGGAACGTTCCCAGGCTTCAAGCGACCGTAGAGGCGACGCGCACAGCTCCTCGGCGAACCGTAACCGTCACGCAAATTTTTGAAGCGGTGACAGGGCGGATGTTGGCGGCGAAAGGTGACCAGAGCCACACTTTTGTCTCCGCCGGAGAGTTGGCGGGCGGTACGGCTGTCGCCACAGCTCCTCCGGTCACGCCGATGAAGACGCGGACGAAGGAGGTGAGTTTCCAGGTGCTTACGGGATCGGCTACAGGGATGCTCGCATCCCTTGAGGCCGGCGCAGCGGGGGCGATCCTGGGATTTGCCGCCTGCGCACCGCAAGCCTGCCAGGAAGTATACCTTGCCTGGAAAGACCACGACCTGAAACTGGCCGAAGAGAAGCAGCAGAGGATTTCGGGGCCGAGCCAGCATATCGGAGCTCAACTTGGAGTCGGCGGCATCAAGTACGCCTGCGACTTCAATGGTTATTATGGGGGACGAGCGCGCTCGCCGCTCCTGCCGGTGAACGCCGAACAGAAAGCTGAAATTGAGGGATTATTGTCCGGAATCCGAAACTAGTCTGGCTTGTTACCATTTATTCAATGTCTGATAACGGATATTCTGTAAACTAATACAAATGGAGATCAAGGCGCAACCTCTTGAAAACAAAAGTAATCCCCTTCCTCTGAGGAAATAAGCGGCGATTGCTGCCTCATCGGGAACAGCAGTGCCCTGCGAGATTCCTACATCTTGTAACGGCCCAGATCCTCGTCGTTCAGGCCTTCCAGCCAGCCACGGAGCTGCTCGGCCGTGGGACCATCGGGTGGGCCGGATGTGTTCAGCTTCGCGGCCTGCATCACCTGTTCCGATACGAAGATCGGGCAGTCGGCCCGGAGCGCCAGAGCGATCGCGTCCGAGGGACGCGCGTCGATCGTTACCGATTCATCTCCCTGCCGGAGCCAAAGGACAGCAAGGAAGGTGCTGTCTTTAAGTTCTGTAATCACTACACGTTCCAGTTCTGCATTCAAGTGACGAATTAGATTTCGCAGCAGGTCGTGCGTCATCGGGCGCGGAGCTTCAAACTTCTCTATCTCATTAAATATCGCATTGGCTTCAAAGCTGCCCACCCAGATCGGCATGACAGTTTCTGAAGCAACGTCCTTGAGCACCACGATGGGCATGTTCGTTGAGGGGTCCATCATGAATCCGCGAATTCGGACCTCGATATCCATGGTTTCCCTTTCCTGTGCCATTTTAGACTCGTTCGCCCACTAAACTGTTTGGGTGCGAGCCGGTAATCTTCACCTGCAAGAAGCTACCGGGGGCGGGTGCAATGGGCTGTGAGCACGTAAAGTTGACGGGTTTGTTCTGGCTGCTGCGTCCGGTAACCTGCCCGCGTGAAGGATTCTGTCCTTCGACCATCACTTCTAGAACCTGCCCCAAATGCTTGGCATAATTAACCCTTTGAATCTCTCGCTGCCGGTCAAGCAATGCTTGAAGCCGTGTCGCCTTCTCGGTCTCGGGGATCGAATCAATCATCGTCATGGCCGGGGTGTTGGGTCGCGCCGAGTATTTGAATCCGAAGACGCAATCGTACTCGACTTCGGCCAGAAGGTCCATGGTCTGGATGAAATCGTCGGCTGTTTCGCCCGGAAATCCGACAATGATGTCGGTTGACAGGGAGATTTGCCGGCGCGCCGACTTGATCCAGCCGATCCGCTCCAGGTACCACTCGGGCGTGTACTCCCGCGCCATCATTTTCAACACCCGTGCCGATCCCGACTGAACGGGCAAGTGTACGTGGTCGCAGAGCGTGGGAACAGAGTCGATGGCTTCCACAATGTCGCGTGTGAAGTCGCGGGGATGGCTGGTGGTAAAGCGAACTCGGCGGATTCCAGGAACCTCGCCCACGGCGGCCAGCAACTCCGCGAAGCTCCGCTTCCCTTCCGGGTCGCGGTAGCTGTTCACGTTCTGGCCCAACAGTTGGATCTCGCTGAATCCCTGGCCGGCGATGCGGCGCGCCTCGTCCAGCACTGACTGCGAACCCCTGCTTCGCTCCTTTCCGCGTGTATACGGCACCACGCAATAGGAGCAGAACTTGTCGCAGCCTTCAATGATGGTGATGTATCCACGAAATTGGTTTTGCCGCGCCGTGAATTCGGTTTCGAAGGTCTCTTCAGTCTGCCGGTCATCGAGCCCGGTAATCCGGTTCTCGCCCGCCTCCAGGCGCGTCAGCATCTCGGGAAGCTTGCGGTAGGAAGCGGATCCGGAGACCAGCGAAACATAGGGCGCCCGCTCAAATATCTTTTCGCCTTCCTGCTGGGCAACGCAGCCTAGCACCCCAAAGCGCTTGCCGGCCTTGTGCAGTTTCTTGTAATCGTTCAGGCGGTTAAAGACCTTTTGCTCGGCTTTGTCGCGGATGGAGCAGGTATTGTAGAGGATAAGGCCGGCTTCTTCCTCGTTTTCGACCTGCTGATAACCCTGGTGCTGTAATGTGCCAATCACCTTTTCGGAGTCATGAGCATTCATCTGGCAACCGAAGGTCTCAAGATAGAAGGTCTTTTCGGTTGCCATGGCAATATTGAGTATACCGCGATCGGGGACAATCGATCGATTCACCTCGGAGACTTCCCCGCAAGCCGCTAGCGGCTAGGTCCCGGTTCAACTGCTGATACTCTCCCGGCGCATCTTCGGGAACCATCTGCGCTATCTCCGATACGTTCTGGGTCACGAAGCCGCTGTTTCCGACGACTTCCTGGCCAGCCTTGGAAAGGGCGAATTCGATAAACTTGCGCGTGTACTTGTCGGTTGGGTTACCCCGCGTATAGAGATAGAGTCTTCTCGACAGAACATAATCTTCTCTCGAGACAGTCAGACGGGTGGGCAGCAGCGGATGGGTCCCTTTGTCGGACACGGCGATAGCCTTGGCGCTCAAGATGTAAGGAAGGCCAATGAATCCGATCCCGTTCGGGTCGGCGGCTACTGCGTCCGAAAGCGTCTTGCTGTCCTCAATCCGTTGCGCTCCTGGCGCCAGAGGCTTGCCCGCGAGCACCAAGGTTTTGAAGGTATCGTAGGTTCCCGACTCGTCGTCTCTCGCATAGAGCTTGATAGCGCCCTGAGAACCACCAACCTGGGACCAGTCCGTGATTTCCCCGGTGAAAATGCGCATGATCTGGTCTTTGTCAAGCTGACTCACGGGATTGGAGGAACTGAGGACCACTGCAATCCCATCCAGCCCCACGATATGCTCGTTTGAGGGCGAAAGCATATCGCCCAACGACATGAGCTTAGCCGTTTCGTCAGGATTTATCTTCCGCGAGGCCATGCCGATATCGCAGGTTTTTTCCGCCAGCGCCGTGAACGCGGTGGCGGTTCCATGAGCCGCGATTGTGATGAAGGAAGGCGAGCTGTCGCCCGGTAGAGTGCCCTTGACAAACTTCTCCTCCGGCTTGGCTCCAGAAAGAATCTGAATGTTTGTTGCCCCTTGATTCTTCAGGAATGCCGCGGCTA
>JBEKZG010000248.1:0-5924 GCA_049510095.1 Occallatibacter sp. | reverse complement strand
TGTCGGCAGCCGGCGCTTCGCCCATCCCACGCGCGGTATCGGAGGCAAATTTCTGCAGGGTATTGCTGTCCACATCGCACACATGCGAGATCCGGGCCGCGGCCTTGTTTGCCTTGAGTGCGGAAAGGTGCGCATAGGCCCGGGAACGGACGCCAATCACTGCAAAGTTGAGACGATCGTTGGATCCGAGAATCTGACCGTAGCTCTTTGCGGTCGATCCAATAACCACGCCTGCGGCTCCCACCGCAAGCGTATCCAGGAATTCACGTCGAGTAATCAATTTGCTTCTCCATCAAACCAACCAGGGCCTGCGGAATTGGGTCGTGCTTGAGATTGCCAACGCATCCTTCAGCATGGCTAAAGGGTGCCGGAGTCTTTCAGGGCCTGCTTCATGCCGGCCCAACTGATACGGGAAGACTCCTCCGGTGTGCCGCCGCCGCGCCAGTGTGTTTCCAAGCTCACGGCTTCGTGGTAACCAAGCTGCTTCAGAGCCCGGAACTGCGCCGCCCAATCGATGAATCCCTTATCGACTGGCGACCACTCTGTCTTGCCCGCCGCGTTCTTTACAGCATTCTTCACATGGCAATGGTGAATGCGATTTTTCGGAAGCGCATCCCAGCCGCCGGGGAACGCATCAAGCTCGCCGCGCATCACCGCGTTCGCAGGATCCCAGTTCAGCGCAAGATGTGGCGTCTGGACGGCGTTCAGAGTCCGTGCGGCTTCGCGCCCGGTCGCGGTGTTGCATTCAAACTCGTTTTCAAGCAACAGCAGAATGCCCTGCTTGCCCGCCGTTTCGGCGGCAGAGCGAAGCTTCTGATCAATTGCCGCGCGATAAGGAGCAACGTCGTCGAGCCGCCAGAAATCAAAGCACCGCACTCGATCGGTGCCGAACTGCTTGGCCAGTGATATTGCCTTTTCGAGGATCTCATCCTGTTGCTTGAAAGTCGTCTCTGCCGCTCCGTGCAGATCGTCTTTCGATCCATAGGGCGACGTCGGGGCACCAGGCCAGTTCGTCTTGAACAGCGGACTTGCGATGTCTGTCACCCGCAGGTTGTACTTCGCGAGTATCTTGATTGCATCGCCAACCTGGTCCGCGCTCAGGTCCATCGCATTCTTGCCCCACATACCGCGGAGCTCGATCCAGTTCATGCCGAAGTCATGCGAAGCCACGAAACAGGTGTGGTCGAAGTCCGGCGAGATTTCATCGTTGATAACCGCGACCCTGAATGGCGACTGGGAGGCATCTGCCCTGGCGAACTTTGGGACCGTGGCCCATGCGGCAATTATTCCCGCACCTCTAAGGAATTCCCGTCTCGAACAGCCTTCCATAGGACTCCTTTTGCCGTGAAACAACACGCGGCCGATCGGCTGACGTGACTGTTCTAAAAGAACGGCCACACTCCGAAAATGGTGACCGCCAGGAGAGAACAGGTGCAGTTTTTCAGGCTCAAACGGATATTGTTCCAACCACGAACGAACTCTATATCCGTCTCCACCCTTTGTCAAGCCGGAACTCTTCCCAATCTTTTCCAACAGACGATCCTGGCTCGCGCATAGTTTCTTCACCCGCCGAAGAAACCGCTTCGCCTGCATCCCCACCCAGCGGCAAGCATGAGCGCCCAGTACATTGTTGTGGACCCGGCGCAGTTCTTCATCCGCGCAAACAGCAACCTTGCCGCACTTGCCGGAGGCCAATCGGAGCACAGGCTTCGTCCGTTGGCTCAATGAGTCAATTGACCGGGCTTAGCCTGCCGCGCGCACCAGCAGGCAGGTTATGTTGTCGTGGCCGCCTGCCTTCTTGGCGGCGTTCACAAGTCGGGCGCATAATTCTTCCAATGGCAAGTCGACCGAGAGCAGGGACTCGATGAGGGAGTCGGAGAGTTCGCGGGTCAGGCCGTCTGAGCAGAGCAGAAAGAGATCGTTGGGCTCGGCCTCGAACTCGAAAATGTCTGGGGTGATTCGGTTCTGTGTGCCCAAGGCGCGGGTAATGACATTCTTCAGCGGGGAACGCTGGGCCTCGGAGCGGGTCATGCGTCCCATCTTCACCTGCTCCTCAACCAGCGAGTGGTCCTCGGTCAACTGTTCAAGCCGTTGGCCGCGCAACCGGTAACACCGGCTGTCGCCAATGTTGACGACCCAGGTGCGGCTCTCCTCAACAATCAGTCCAACCAATGTGGTGCCCATGCCACTGAGTTTCAGATTGCGCTGGGAACGCGAAAAGATGGCCTGGTTTGCGGCAAAAATGGCCTGCCCGGCAAGCTCCGGAACTCGTGCTGCATGGTTGTTGGACTTGGCCCGTCCGTTGAGAGACCTCAGCACCTCATCCACCGCGAGGGAACTGGCGATTTCCCCGGCCGCGGCGCCGCCCATGCCATCGCAAACCACGTATACTCCGTTTTCGACGGAGAATCCGAACGCATCTTCGTTTGAGGGTCGCTTGCGGCCGCGATCAGTGACCGCCGCAGCCGTATAGTGGACGACAGCCGTGCCCAAGAAAAAATCTCCCGTCGCCCAGTTTACACGTGCAGAGTGTCGCTGGTCATGGCGATGTGGTTTGCTTAGTGTCTGCTTGACTGGCGGCGGCTTCTGGCAGCGGCGCGGGCGCCGGCAGATCGAACACTTGAATTGCGCCCCCACTGAGCACTGCAACCCGGCGGCCGGAAGGCGAAATGGCGACATTGCCTCCGGCATCGAGCGCCGGAACAGCAGGAACCTCGAGCACCACCTTGCCGTTGGCCGCATCGAATACCCTCACCAGCTGGCCTCTCACGTCGTCTGAGTCAATGATCTCGTACGGAGCGCCGGAGTGCCGCGGGACCAGCGTCTCGCGCGCTATCCGCAACCCATCCGCCGAGTTGATGACCTGGGGCCAGAATCCCGAGCCGGATGCCAGGAAATCCCAAAGGTGATGGCCATCCGTGTCCATGGCGACCAGCCTGTGCCCCCCCCACGACTCGCACGCCGTCACAAGAACCTCGCGCTCGGAGACAAAGTCATACGTCGGCGCGCACGCGGAATCCACATGGCCAAGAATCCGGCTTCCGCCATTGAAGTAGTTCAGGTTGAGCATCCATTTGTAGCCGTTGCCACGCAGACCTTCAAGGTATCCGTTGGAATTGAGAGGAAGGCGGACAGCCGAGGCCACGCGGGAAACCAGCATAACCTGGCCCGAATCACGGCGCAGTATGCGCAACACCATATCCGGCTGGCCCGGTGGAGTCTGCCCTTCAACGGACACATTTGCCGCAGCGGAAGCGGGACCAGCCACGTCTCCCGATTTGGGCGTCGCTGCAACAGGCTCGCGCGAGTTGGTGACCAGGTACTGCTGCCGGGGATCGAGCTGAAGCCACAGCACTGGCCCCGGAAAATGCAGAAAAGGCTTCATCTCCAGCGTGGCATCGCCCAGCTCGAGGCCGTCCCGGTCCCGCAGCAGGAAGTGGCCATCGTTCAGCATCCACAAGTAGCGCGCCCGGTCGTGGACCGGCCAAGTGGTCTGCCCCTCAACCAAGCCTGTCGGCAGCGCCAGCACCACGGCGCGAATCTGTCGCTGATCTGTTCGATCCCCTGGTTCGCGGTGAATCAATCCCGGCACGCGAAAAGTGAACAGCAGCCGGTCTTCGCTCAGAAAATCCAGCGAAGCAAAGCTCCAGCGCATTCCCATGTACTCGGCGTTCGGGGCGGTATAGCCCAGGGGCTCCGCAGGAATCGTAAACGCGGGCGGAATGGAAGGCTTAGCCGGCAATACCTCGGGAACGACCCGCTCCTTCCCCTGTGGCAATGGATCCGCCAACATGCCCACCGCGCCTGCCTGTGCCTGGGCGAGAAGTTGGGCGCACGACACGAGCCCGGCAAACGCCAGGCCCAGCCCCGCGCCGATCCAGACACGCTTTCCAAAACGCCGCATCACCATCGCAGTACATTCTCGCCGATTTGCGTGGCTTTGCGCAGTAATACAGCCCCTCCGCCCCGTATGCGACAGTAAAAGAGGGATGGAAGAGAAATCTAAGATAGATCGGCGCATCGCGTTTCTCGGCTACGGCGCATGCGCCCTTGCAGGATGCCTGTGGGGTACAGGTTTCTACTTTGGCAGGCTGGCCCTGAACGAGATGAGCGTGGAACATATGGTGCTCTACCGCTTTCTCTTCGCGTCCCTGGGCATGTTGCCCCTGGTGCTGGGAAATCTGGGCAGGTTTCGCCTCACTGCGGGCGAAACGCGAATTCTTCTTATTTCCGCCTTCTTCGGTATCCCTGTCCAGTTTCTCCTGCAGTTTCATGGCTTGACGCTCACCACGGTGAGCCACGCCGCGCTGATGGTGGGCTCAATGCCTGTGTTGCTCGCCGCGGCTGCTGCATTGTTTGCTGGTGAGCGGCTCGACTGGATCGGTTGGCTCGCTCTAAGCGGCTCCACGGTGGGTGCGGCGCTCATCGTTCTTGGCGGCAGCCACGGCTCGGCCGCGCAGGGGGAACCATCTCTGATCGGCGACCTGCTGGTCCTTGCATCGCTCTTCACGTCGCTGGCGTGGATCCTGTTGAGCAAGAAGCTGATGCTCACGCACAGTGCCCCAGTCGTCACCGCCTACACCATCCTTTCCGGAACCCTGATGCTGGCCGTCGTGGTCGTCGGTCCTTGGCTGCTCACTCCCTTCACCCACCAAAGCGTACAGCCGGTGCCGTTGGCTCACATAAGCCCCACGGCTTGGGCTGCATTGGCCATCAGCGGCTTGCTTTGCACGGCCACCACCACGCTGCTTTGGAACTGGGCCATCCATCATGTGCCCGCCTCGCGCGCCGGAGTCTTCCTCAACATTGAGCCCGCGCTTGGCTCCTGGCTCGGCGTTCAACTGCTCGGCGAGCATCTCGGTCCTTATGCCTGGGCAGGCGGTGCGCTGATTCTGACGGCGGCCATCACGCTCACCACCCGCGCCCACCAGCCGGGTTCCGTCACCGAACCGGCCATTATTCTGGAGTAGCATCGGCGATTGCTCTAACATCTCTCCCATGCAGGGTCGCGCGGCAATCAACCTGGCCTCCCCGAATGCTGCCCCACCGCAAAGCAGGCGTCGCGACCTGCTTGAGATTCTCGTCCCCTATGCGCTGATTCTGGTTGTCTGCTGGACGCCGCGCCCCATGCAGCGGTATCTCTGGTGGGTCGCCGCCGCCGCCATTCTCGTCGTCGCGGTTCGGTCTTTCCAGAGCTTCGACGACCTCGGCATGCGCACCACCAACTTTCTTCGTTCCCTTTGGGTAGTCGGCGCCTCGCTATTGGTCTGCGCTCTGGCCGTTATCGTTGCATTCAATCTTCACACCCTGCATTTGCCGCGCGGCGGTATCCTCGGATTCCTCGGGAACTACTGGGCCTATGCGCTTTGGTCACTCGTGCAGCAATACCTCCTGCAGGCATTCTTCCTGGCTCGCTTCCTGCGTCTGCTCAAAAATCCACGATTCGCCGCCCTCGCCGCTGCCCTCATTTTCGCAATCGCCCATCTCCCCAATCCCCTGCTCACCGTGGTTACCCTGCTTTGGGGCATTGCCGCCTGCCTGCTGTTTCTGCGCTACCGCAACCTCTATTCGCTCGCCATTGCCCACGCCGTTCTAGGCATTGCCATCTCCACAACCATCCCCGGCCCCGCAGACCACAACATGCGCGTGGGCCTCGGCTATCTCACATACCGTCAACCCAGGCATCGTCCGCCGCCATCCATGCGGCCGTAGGAGCCGGGCTGCCTCTAAATGAATAAGAACAAACCTCCTGGGGAGCCTCTGATCAAGTGGCGGAATTCAATCGGAACCTTCCCTCGGGGACTAACCTGCATATCTCACACGCCGCCTGTTGAAGGGGAGAGTCTGGAAGCAAAAATATAGCTGGAAAGGCCGTCTTTTCTGTGGCATAACTACGTTATCGAGACGGGTTATGGCCGAGGAAA
>JBEKZG010000247.1:0-5927 GCA_049510095.1 Occallatibacter sp. | reverse complement strand
AGACCTCGGCTTTGTAACACTGTAGTATTAGAAATCCCTCCACCCCCTGTTCATTTCCTTCCGTTTGGCGTCTAATTTGGTCGTGTTGCCGAGAGGCATCACACCGGAACGATTCGGGGAAGGAGAATTATGGCCAACCCAAAGAAATGCGGTAACGTGTCTTGCACTTGCGTTCCACAAGGGAACGCCAAGTATTGCAGCCCTCACTGCGAAGGAATCGGTAAGAAGTTGGAAATCGTCTGCTTGTGCGGGCACTCCGATTGCGGCGGCAATGTAAAGGATGCCTGAACCGGAGCGGACTTGAAGTCTCTGGAAAATGAAGAAAGGCCCAGAACTCGCGCTCTGGGCCTTTTCTTAGTCCCTAGTCCCTTGGTCCCTATGTCTCTGCCGTTACTCCGCCGGTTCAACGGCTTTGGTCTGCGCCACAGTCCAATCCTGCGCACCCACCTTGAATCGCGCAAAGCGGCGCACAGCGATGTTCTCGCCCAGCTTGCCAACCTTCTGTGCAATCAGTTCCTTGATGCTGATGGCCTGGTCCTTGATGAAGGGCTGCTCCAGCAGGCAAACTTCTTCGTAGAACTTCGCCATCTTGCCGTCCACAATCCGCTCGATCACCGGTGCCGGCTTCCCCGTGGCGGCTGCCTGCGCGCGATAGATATCCTTCTCGCGCTCCATGTCATCCACGGTCACATCTTCCGGCTTCACGTAGCGAGGATCGGTGGCCGCGATGTGCATCGCAATGTCCTTCAGCAAATCCTGGAAGTCGTCGGTTCGGGCCACAAAATCGCTCTCGCAGTTCACTTCGAGCAGCACACCTATCTTGCCGCCGGCGTGAATATACGTCCCCACCGCGCCTTCGTTTGTCGTGCGGGCGGCCTTCTTCTGCGCGGAAGCCATGCCCCGCTTGCGCAGCACTACGACGGCGGCCTCAAGGTCTCCCTTCGCCTCCTCCAGAGCCTTCTTGCAGTCGCCCATGGGCGCCCCGGTCATATCGCGAAGCGCTTTCACCTGTTTGGCATCGATCTTCTCGCTCACTGTCATCTCTCTTTTCCCATCTTCCGGCCCTTCACGGGCCTCTTTGGTTATTCAGATCCTCGTCAGCTTACTTTTAGCCAACTCTCAATCAAATGGCCGCGAAGCGGCGTCTGGCCGCACCGCAGGTGCCCATAAGAAAAGCGTGGCGCCCATTCCTCGCGGCCACGCTCCTCCCATTATCCGCACACTTGTGCAACGGAGAGATTAATGCCCGCCCTCGGCCACCTCGGCTTCGTCCAGGGCCGCCACAACCGCCGGCGCCTTGCGAATGCCGGCGCCCAGCACCGCTTCCAGGTCCACCTCGTCGCCCGACGCCGAGTCAGCCTCCGGCGAGGCATCCGGAACCGGCAGCTCTTCGTGGAACGCCTTGTCGCCCACAAGGTTCACGCCCTCGGCCGCCGAATCCGCAATCTTCGACGTGAACAAGCGAATCGCCCGCAGCGCGTCGTCGTTACCCGGAATCACATAATCCACCACCGTCGGATCGCAGTTGGTATCCACCACCGCCACCACCGGAATCCCCAGCTTGCGGGCTTCCTTCACGGCAATCGCCTCGTTGTTCGAGTCGATGATGAACAGTGCGTCCGGCAGCCGCTTCATCGTCTTGATGCCGGCCAGGTTCGCTTGCAGATGCTTCCGCTCCCGCTCCAGCCGTATCACTTCCTTCTTGGTCAGCAGTTCGTACCGGCCATCCACAGCCATCTCATCCAGTTCCTGAAGGCGCTTTACACTCTTCTGCACCGTCACCCAGTTGGTCAGGAGGCCCCCCAGCCAGCGCTGGTTGATGTGGGGCATCCCCGCGCGGTTGGCCTCCTCGGCCACGGCATCCTGCGCCTGACGCTTGGTGCCGACGAAAAGTATCGTCTTGCCTCCCGCGCACAGATCGGTAACGAACTTCGACGCGTCCTTGAACAGCTTCAGCGTCTTCTGCAGGTCGATGATGTAAATCCCGTTTCGCTCGCCAAAAATGTATTCCTTCATCTTCGGATTCCAGCGCTTCGTCTGATGCCCGAAGTGAACACCCGCTTCGAGCAGCTCCTTCATTGTGAT
Organism: Occallatibacter sp.; assembly: GCA_049510095.1. GTDB lineage: Bacteria > Acidobacteriota > Terriglobia > Terriglobales > Acidobacteriaceae > Telmatobacter. Next base: position 3,842 of record JBEKZG010000247.1, on the reverse strand, counting down.
CGTGGCCATTGGCCTCCTTTGTGATTTGCATCCGGGTGGTCGATGCCGGCGCCCGAATTTAACCCGCTCGCGCAGGAGATTGGTGAACCGAGTTGTCAGTTATAAGTTTCCAGTTTCAAGTTCCCAGTTGCCGCCGGTCGCGGACTCTGACAACTTAAAACTGACAACTTACAACTTAAAACTATCTCTTCGAGAACTGGAACCGCTTGCGTGCACCCTTCTGCCCGTACTTCTTGCGTTCCTTCTGGCGCGCATCGCGAGTCATCAAACCTTCGGCCTTGAGAATCTTGCGCAGTTCCGGGTTGAACTCAACCAGGGCGCGGGCAATGCCCAGTTTCACGGCATCGGCCTGCGCAGCCACGCCGCCGCTCTTCACCGTGGTCACAACGTCAAAGCTCGAAGCCAGATCGGCCACCACCAATGTCCGCTTCGCGGCCACGCGCTGCTGCTCGGTCACGAAATACACATCGAACGCCTTGCCGTTAACTTTCCACTCGCCCGTGCCGGGACGCAGAAACACACGCGCGATCGCCGACTTGCGCCGCCCCGTCCCGTAATACTGAACCAGATCTGCCATTCTTCTTCAACTCCTAGCTTCTAGCTTCTAGCCTCTAGCTAAAAGCCGTAAAAACTCCGAATTCCAAATGTCTTAGCTAGCAGCTAGGAGCTAGCAGCTAGCGGCTGCTCTTACTTGATCTCCATCGCCACCGGCCCCTGCGCCTGGTGGGGATGCTTATCGCCGCGATAGACCTTCAGCTTGGTGCCCATCTGCCGGCCAATCTTGTTCTTCGGAAGCATACCCTTGATGGCTTCTTCCAGGATCTTTTCAGGCTTGCGGACCAGCAGGCGCGTGTACGACTCTTCGCGCAGTCCGCCGGGGAAACCTGTGTAGCGGCGATACAGCTTGCTTTCGGCCTTCAGGCCGGTCAGCTTCACCTTCTCCGCGTTGATCACGATGACATGGTCGCCCACGTCGATGTACGGCACATACTGCGGATTCAGCTTGCCCGCCAGCACGCTGGCTGCCTTGGTCGCCAGACGTCCCAGCGTCTGCCCGCTGGCATCCACTACATACCACTTGCGGACAATATCCTTGCCGCTCGGAACAAAGGTGCTCATTTCTCTCCTGCCTCTTAAGTACCGCCTTGCAAATGCCCAAAACTCAAAAGAAACCGCGGCACAATCCGCGTTTGCCCATGCCAAAAACGCACGGGCCTCGTTTCTACCCACGTCCAAACAAGTCTGTTCGGGTGAGAACTACGGGAGTTGGCCCTCCGGGGGCTCTGGCTCACTCAATGCCGAAGTACTCGCATCCAGCAGCCTTTAGGCCTGTTCCAGTCGACCCCCATCAGGGGTATCCACCAGCCGAGTCCGGGTGTGTACACACAGACCCCAGGCGCAACACCGCGCAAGGACTCCAGAATACCCGATCCCATACTCAGAGTCAACTCTCGGAAAACTATATTGTGAAGCGCGATAACATCGCACTATGCGCCGGTTGACTGCCGTATTCTGCCTTGCATCAGCAAGTTCCATTGCACTGGCCACTCCGGAAAATACGGTCGTAAAAGCATACGCAGGCAGCAGGGGCCGAGTTCACATCGTTTCCGCCAACGGACTCGAGCACACCGTAAAACCCGGGGGTGGCTGTCCGGCGGATTCGAGAGCATTCAGGTTGCGCCAGATGGGATGTGATCGCTTGACCGCAAAAACTGCGCGGTTCCCGATTGGGTTAGCCCGCTCTTGGTGGACGACTCTCTGCCTGAACCTTCCGAATCGTCAAACTGGATTTCCAGCGGCCTGCCATCGGCAAAAGCTGCCCTGGACCGAAGCGGTAATCTGCCCACTTTTGTTTACTTTCGCGTCTTTGCCAGCTCTGGCCCCAGAAAATCCTCCAGAGTCCCCACCATCAAATCTTCGCCGTCAGGCTTCTTTGAGGGCTCTGCATTCTTCACTGCCGCAGCCTCGGCCAGCAGATAATTCTGCGTCAGTCCGCCCCGCAGCAGTTCGAACGCCTGCTCAGGCGTATCGGCGTACTGGAACAGTTCAATGTCCTTCGGAGAAATGGCTCCGGTGTCCACCAGTACATCCAGGTTGAAGACCTTCTTCCAATACTCCGACCCGTAAATCACCACGGTGATCTTTTTGGCCAGCTTCTGGGTCTGCGCCAGCGTAAGAATCTCGAACATCTCGTCCAGCGTCCCGAAGCCGCCAGGAAACACCACCAGCGCCTTTGACAGGTACGCAAACCACAGCTTGCGCATGAAAAAGTAGTGGAATTCGAAATTCAGGCTGGGAGTAATGTAAGGGTTGGGAAATTGCTCAAACGGCAGCCGAATATTCAGCCCAATCGTCTTGCCACCCGCTTCGAAAGCCCCGCGGTTGGCCGCTTCCATAATGCCCGGCCCTCCGCCTGAAGTCACCACAAACCGGTGCCGCCGCGACGGTATCCCCTTCGCCCAGCTCGTCAGCATGTGCGCCAGACGCCGTGCGTCCTCGTAGTAGCGCGCCATCTCCACCGCCGCCACCGCGCGCTTCCGCTGCAGTTCGCTCGCCGTCCCCTCCACAATCTGGGGAATGCTCGCAGGCTGTTCGTTGCTCGGCGCCGGCTCGCTCGATCCTGTGTTGTCCAGAAGTTCCAGCTCGTGATCGGCCTCTTCTTTTCCCCGAAACCGCGCCGATCCAAAGAACACCACCGTATCCTGAATCTGCTCGCGCCGGAACCGCGCCAGCGGCTCCTGATACTCCGCCAGAATTCTGATCAGCCGCCCATCCGAGCTATTTAGAAAATCCGGGTTCTCATACGCCAGCGCAGCCTTCTCCAGCGCCTTGGGTGTTCCCCGCCCAGCCCCCGGTTCGCCGCAATCCGCTCCTTGTCCCATATCCGCCGTTCCCAACCACCAAGTCCTGTGTCCTTATTCCCTATTCCCTAGTCCCTAGTCCCTGCTCTTATCATTCATTCCGATGCTTGAATGCGTCGTGAAACGCAATCCACAGATTCAAAAGCCCCAATCCCGAAATGATCCCCCGCACCGCCCCATTCGCGGCATAAATCGACAGCGTCGGAAACTGTATAAAAAGTGGATTCTGGTCCCAGAAGAGCCTGGACCAGGGCGCATAGCAAACCGCCACCCCGATATACATCCGCAACACTACCCGGAGGAACAGTTCCGCGCGTTCCAACCACCGGGGAATCCGCTGCGGTGCGGACTTCTGGCCCGCTCCCTTGCCGCCTCCCGAACCAGCCCCGGAAATTGGAATGATCACAGGACCAGCCTCGGGCCCAATCTCAACCCCGGCAATACTGGCGGCCGCTGGTCCTGGCACAACCACAGGTCCGGGCATGGAAATAGGCCCTGCCCCAGATCCAGGCTCTGGAGCCGGGCTCGCGGTAAGTGGAGGCGATCTTAGTTCCGGCTGCTGGGGCATTCGTTGTTTACGGTCAATCCCCGACTTCAGTCCATCCAAAGCGTTCAACCCGGGCCGCAAAACACCCAGCCCGATCCAGGGACAGCGTATTGTAACGGTATCACAGCAACCGCCCCACGCCGGTCGAAACGAAAGATGCCTCGGACGGACCCGGTGCTATGGTTTGCACACATCCCATTGCAAGCACGAGGCGCACCAGGAAACAACCCGCCGCAATCCCCCCAGGCCAATCGCAGGAAGAAGCTCGCTGACAGAACTGTTCCCACGAAGTGAAAACAGGCCCTAGTACTGCAGTGTTACAAAGCCGAGGTCTGATCGGAACATGATGATTTCTGCCAATGTTTTCGCGGTTTGCAGCATATGACGTTCCATCTCTGTTAACTCTCCTGATTCGGCGCAACGTGCTGATTCGA
>JBEKZG010000246.1:0-5953 GCA_049510095.1 Occallatibacter sp. | reverse complement strand
CTTCGCCAAAGGCCTGCACCGATTCAAAGTCGAAGGTTGCAATCGCGGCATTCGGCGGCGGCTGATCGGGCATTGCGGAGCTGATTCCAATCTCCGCCGAAACGCCTTTCAAGGCCGGTCCCAACAGCTTGATCGACAGCGGCATGTGGACATTGATGTAATAGTCAGCATCGAACCGGCTGCCCGGCTTGTTCGGATAGAAAAACGCAACTCTGATCATGATTGCTCTCTGGGTGCGATACAGTTCAAGCAGCGTTTACGGCGATGCGGGCGGACCGGGAACTGGGCTTGGCTTTGACGAGTATCTCAACATCATGGTCCAGTGCAACGAGAAAGTGCATCAGGCGTTCGACTGAGAAGCCATCAAGCTTGTAGTGGAGAAGAGCTGAGACTTTCGGTTGGTTGATGCCGAGCGCGACTGCAACCTGCGCCTGACCGAGACGTTGACGTTCAACGATCCGGTTGAGAGCTGCACAAAGCCGGGCCTTGGTCTGGAGTTCCGCCGCATCGGGCAAGCCCAGATCGGCAAACACATTGCCACTGCTTCGGATCACTTGATCGGCTGCGAGTCTAGCCATGTCTCTCCTCGTAATCCCGCTGTGCAATCTTCAATCGTTCTTTGGTGAGGGCAATATCGGATTGCCGGGTCGCGATCCCTGTTGGCGATTTCTTCTGAAATGCGTGCAGCACATAAACTGCTTGCGCAAAGCGAACAGTGTAGATTGCCCTGTACGTGTCTCCGTCGTGATCTTTCACGACTTCAAGAACACCCGGACCGTCGCCTTTCCAGGGCTTCGCAGACGGGTGTTTGCCGCCAAACTGCGCGGCGCTGAGGGCAAAGCCGACTGTGCGTTGCACCTCGGACGGAAATCGGCCGATGTCCTTGATTGATGACCCAATCCAGTAGAGCGGTTTTTCACCCGGTGCCGGTTCCCGTGCCATTATTTATCCCACTTCTGGGATGCCATGTCAAGTTACCTTGCAAGCCGATCAGTACTTTTGCACCTTGGGGTCGATCTCGTCGCTCCACGCCAGAATGCCGCCGGCCACATTGACCACCCTCGGGTAGCCGGCCTGCGTCAGGAGTTCCGCAATGCGCTGCGAGCGTGCGCCCGAGCGGCAATGCACAACCACCTCGCGTTCGCGGTCGATCTCGGCCAGCCGATTGGCGACATCGTTCTGCGGAATCAGTTTTCCGCCGATCTGCGCAATCTGATACTCGTAAGGCTCGCGAACATCGATCAGTTGCACGTCCTCGCCCGCGTCGATCCGCCGCTTGAGTTCCTTCACGGTGATCTGTGGAATTCCATTCTTCACGTTAGCCTCCTGGGGCGTCTCCGGCACAATTCCGCAGAAATGCTGGTAATCGATGAGCGCCGTCACTGTGGGGTTTTCTCCGCACACCGGGCATTCAGGATTCTTGCGCAGCTTGAGTTCGCGGAAGCGCATGTTCAGCGCGTCCACCAGCAGCAGGCGGCCAATCAGCGGTTCGCCCTTGCCCAGAATCAGCTTGATAACCTCGGTGGCCTGAATCACGCCCACCAGCCCGGGAAGAATGCCCAGCACCCCGCCCTCGGCGCAACTGGGCACCAGACCCGGCGGCGGCGGCTCGGGATACAGGCAGCGGTAGCAGGGACCCGTCTCCGTGGCAAAGACGCTGGCCTGCCCTTCAAATCTAAAAATGGACCCGTAAGCATTCGGCTTGCCCAGCAGCACGCAGGCGTCGTTCACCAGGTAGCGCGTCGGGAAGTTGTCCGTTCCGTCGGCCACAATGTCGTAGTCCCTGATGATCTCAAGGGCGTTGGCGCTCGACAGCATGGTGTCGTGCTTGACGATGTTGATTGCCGGATTCAGCGCATTCAGTTTCTCCTCTGCCGAGTCCAGTTTCTTTCGGCCGATATCCTTGGTCGAGTGGATAATCTGCCGCTGGAGATTGCTTGAGTCCACAACATCGAAATCCACCAGCCCCAGCGTCCCGATGCCGGCTGCGGTCAGATACAACGCCAGCGGCGATCCAAGCCCGCCGGTGCCCACGCACAGCACCCGCGCGGCCTTCAGTTTCTGCTGGCCCTCCATGCCCACCTCGGGAAGGATCAGGTGGCGCGAGTAGCGGGAAAGGTCGTCGGTAGTCAGTTCGGGCAGCGCGGTCGGTTCGGTAATGGTAGGCATGTGTTCTTCCAGTGTGCGAGTGAATTGGTGAAAAGCGCATTGCTGAACGACTGAAAAGGTGAAGAAGTTAAGAAGTGAACAAGTGAAAAGGTCCCATTCGATCCGCGGGCCTTCCCCTGAAAGGCTAATCCCCGCCGGCTATGGAGGGGATGATCGAGAGCGTGTCGGTAGCGGTCACGCCCGTAGCCTCTTTCGCAGGCAAGTAGCGTACATCCTCGTCGTTCAGATACAGGTTAACAAAGGCACGCAGTTTGCCCTCGCTGGTGAACAGATGCTTGCGCAGATCGGGATGCGCCTGGGTGAGCGATTCCAGAGCGGCCGCGATGGTGGCAGCTTCCAATTCGACGGCATCTTTTCCGGCTGCGAAGGGGCGTAATGGAGTGGGGATGAAGATGGTCATGCGTTCTGGTTCCTCGCGTGCATTCTTGGTAGATTCAGTTCCCGTCCGGTTCGGATCAAGTTCGATTCGGACTTGTTCCGCTTTGCCGGGGTTAGCTTTGTCCGGCGGGTTCATCGTCAACAACAATCGTATCTTGTTCGAATCGCTTTTCTTCTTCTCTCGCCCCCGCCAGGCGAAATGAGTTGGTCGCCGCGGCCTTGCCTTTCGCGACGGCGGTAATAACATACGAACAGCCCAGCCAGTGCGCCTCAGACAGGTCGGTCAGCGACCACTGCGCCGGATGATCGGGGTGGGAGTGGTAGAAACCGGCAATGCAGAATCCCAGCCGCCGCGCTTCGCACTCAATCTTTACCAGTTCCAACGGTGCAATGTGATAGCGGTTATGAGCTGAGTCAGTGCGCGTGTTGCCCGCACGCACCGCATCCTCCACCTGCCAGCCGTCTTCTATGGAAAGCCCCAGCAGTGCGCCGCAGCACTCATACGGATACGTCTCTTCGCCGTGGGCGCGGATGGCCTCATAAACCGCGCGCGTTAAATGGAGTACGCCCATCCATCCTCCTCCCAGAAACGTTCAGACAGGTACTTATCGGCACTGTCGGGCAGCACAGTGACGATGACAGCCTGACGCCCCGCCGCACTCTCCTCGGCGGCTATTATCTGGCTGGCCACCACCGCCGCGGCCGCGGAGATCCCGATCAGCAGGCCCTCCTCGCGCGCCAGCCGTTTGGCCATGTCGTACGCTGCCTCAGTCTCCACTTCAAGCTGCCGGTCGGCGAGGTGCGGATTATAGATGGCCGGGACAATCGACGTGGCCATGTACTTGAGCCCCTCCAAACCATGGAACGGCGAGTCCGGCTGAAAACTAATGGCCTTGATGCCTGGGTTGAACTCCTTCAGGCGCCGGGTCGTACCCATGAAGGTCCCGGTGGTTCCCAGCCCCGCCACAAAGTGCGTCGCCTGGCCGAGCGTCTGTTCCCATATCTCCGGTCCGGTGGTGCGATAGTGGGCCAGCCAGTTTGCGTCGTTCGAGTACTGGTCCGCGTAGTAAAAGCGCCCGGGATCGTTGCCGGCCAGTTCCCGCGCGCGCCGGATCGCTCCATCGGAACTCTGATCCGGATCGGTCCAGTCCAACTGAGCGCCGTAGGCACGGAGTATGCGCTTCCTCTCCGGCGAAACATTGCTCGGCATGGCCAGATGCACCGGAAATCCGAGCGCCGCGCCCAGCATGGCCAGGGCGATACCCGTATTCCCGCTTGACGCGTCTAAGAGCGTTTTACCAGGTGTCAGGAGTCTGCGGTCGCGAGCGTCCGCCACCATCGATGCCGCCGCGCGGTCCTTCACGCTGCCTCCGGGGTTCGCCCACTCCGCCTTGCCCAGCAGCGTAATTCCCTTGAGGCCGCGAACCGGCCCATCAAGCCGGATAAGCGGCGTGGACCCAATTCGCTGCGCCAGCCCACTCCCAAGCCCAGCCCCGAGTCCAGTGCCGGGGGACGACGCCAGCGGATGGTCCGGCTTCGGAATTGTCTTGTCTGTTGCCATGAGAAATTGCAGCCTGCGTTCTGGTATGCGAGATTGGGTATACGGCGTTGGTGTTCGGGAGAAGGCACAGCCCGCTTCCTATTTCAACATCCTCGCAGACTGGAAAGCGAATATGGCTCGAAAATCCCGCAATCCGAACTTCGATCAGGCGTTGGAAATCCTCCGCGCACACTCTTTCGATGTGCAACCCTTCGCGGGAGTCGCAGGCGGAGTTCTGGTCAGCAAGCATGGCGCTGCCGCGGTACTGGTTCCCTCCAAGCCGTCGAAAGATGCGGAATCCAGCGCGCCTGTTGCGTTTTACGAGCGGCCAGGAGCGCTGGTGCGCGGGGAAGTGGCGCGCCTGTTGGACCGTGGCTATCAAAAATTCATTAAAACTTCTCAATTTGAGCTTCCGGCATCGGCCCATCAGTTGCAGGCGATCCATCTATTCAGCGAGGAACTGGGACAACTGACCGGGGGTATCAGTCTCTACAACGAGTCCCTGGGAACCACCAGCGACCTGTATCAATATGATCGATTGAAGGGCCGTGAAAAGGCGCAACCTGCGCCTCATCGTCCCTGGGATCTGGGTGGAGGACACTGATCTGTCGGTTTTTCAACCGATCATTTGCCCCGACGTTTCAATCGATCAATCGACCGGCTGGCCCGGCCGACCTGGCTGAATCAAGTCCGCGTCAACCCTGCCGATAAGCGGATTGACCGGTTTCACCTCGTTCCGGTCCGGGAGCTCGCCATGGAAGCCGAATGGACCGCTGACCGCCAGCCGGCGTATGCTGTGGAACGTCGCGCTCATCCCCGGCAGCCGTTGGATGAAGAGGCAACCATCCTCCTCCTGAACCATGGCTCGCGGATAGCATGCCGCCTGATCGAGATCAGTCTGGAGGGATGCCGGCTAAGCACACTCTCTCATTTTCCGGCGGGCACCCGGATTCGGGTTGAAGTGTCCTTCCACGTGAGTGGAGTAGCCTTCAGGTTCTGCGGCGAAACGCAGTGGACTCTCGATCAGCACACATTCGGCGTACGTTTTGTGGATATGCCATCCCGCCGCATTCAGGATCTGGCCGGAATCCTTGGCGAGATTGAGTTAATCCAGTCAGACAGGGCGGAGACAAGCGCCGCTGGCGAGATTGCAGCTCCGGCGCCGAGGCAGGCAATAATCCAGAAACAGCCCCCGATGCAGAAGATCGTGGGTTCCCAAGATCCTCCGTTAAGACTTGTCGCGCCGGTCCTGCCTGTTCCTGCCAGTCGGCAGCCAGAGTCTCCGCCAGCTTTGTCCGGGCCCCCTTTGCCACGGCCGGCATCCACGCCTAACAGAGATCGCCGCACGCAGACGCGCCTCACCGTAGACACTTCGGCCGCGATACTTCTCATCAATATCGGCTCAGTTGTGCTCGGGCGCATCAAAGACCTGAGTCTCGGAGGATGCCGCATTCAAACCGATGAGCGCTTTCCTGTTGGCATCTATACCAGGGTCGAGACCGAGTTCCGCTTGGCCGGGGAGCCGTTCCGCCTCGGCGGCGTGATTCAGGCTGTCCACGACCAGGCAAGGCTGCTAGTGGGTATCCGCTTTCTGGACATGAGCGAGCGCAAGCGCGACCAGGTGACGCAATTAATCCAGGAGATCGCCGCACTTCCGATAACCGGGGAGACATGCCGAGAAGCTTCCATACAGTTGGATTCAGGACAGAATGCTAACCGGGGCTAAAGCGACATCCTACTCTATATAGTCGATCCTGAAAAACCGACAAAACACCTATAAATCCAGATGAAAAGCGGCGTTTGTTGCACTAGAATTTCCCTGAAGGGTGTCGAAATCGAAGCATTTTTCTGGGGAAAAACGATGCG
>JBEKZG010000245.1:0-5966 GCA_049510095.1 Occallatibacter sp. | reverse complement strand
CCGCCGGCGTGGACGAAGTCACCCTCGCGCCCAACTACCAGCTGCGGCTCGGCGCTCCCGGCGCATCCGCCGGCATCCAGACCGCCGCCCGCCTGGGCCTCAACGCCAGCATCGTCGCCGCCGCCAGACAGAGATTAGGTTCGCAGCAGGTCGACATCGCCCGCTTCCTCGACAAGCTCCACAACGATCTCACCGCACTTGAGGCTGAGAAGAAAGCGACCCGCGAACAGCAGTACGCCCTCAATCAGGAGCGCGCCCGGCTAGCCCGCGAAGGCGACATCGAACTGCGCAACCGCACCCGCGATCTCGAAACCAAGCTAGCCTCGCTGCTCAAAGACTTCGAATTCCAGATGCGCGAAACCGTGCGCGCCATTGAGGACCGCGTCGCCCAGCAGAAGCTCTCCAAGGAAGCCGAACGCCGCATGACACGTCTACGCCGCGAGTTTCAGGAGAGCTTCAACCAGACCGTCGTAGCCCACCGCACCGGTGCCGACGTCGGCGACGCAAACGCTCAGCCACATCTGCTCAAGCACATCGCCCCCGGCGACCAGGTCCTCATCAAGTCCATGAACAAGGTCGCCGTCGTGCAGCGCGAAGTCGAGAAGGACCTCTTCGAAGTCGCGCTAGGCCCCATCAAAATGCGAGCAAAGCGCGACGAACTCTCCGAGCCTTCGCGTTCTGAGTCATCCGCCGCAAAAGCCGACCCGCTCGCCGCCGCTCGCAAGCAGAAGGGTGTCCACGTCACGGTAACCAGCGCCAATACCGACGAAATGCGCATGGAGATCAACCTCATCGGCCGCACCGTCGACGAAGCCACCGAGGAGTTAGAGAAGTATTTAGACCGCGCCTTCTTAGCCGGCCTCCCGCGCGTCCGCATCATCCACGGCCACGGCGCCGGCATCCTCCGCCGCGGCGTCCGCGAGTTCCTGAAGTCGCACCCCCACGTAGCCACACTGGCCGAAGCCCCCCAAAACGAAGGCGGCCAAGGGGCAACGCTGGTCGAGCTTCGGCAGTGATTTAGGATTGCAGCTGAGGATTGGCTTATGGAAAGAACGACGTCCGTAGCCCGGCTGGTTGCCATTTCACTCTTCGCTTGGTCTTTAATGCCTTTCTCTTCGATAGCGCAAGAGCCATCGGAATCCTTCGACAAAGCGATCAAGGAGACTGTGGTTGATCTGGGCGCTTCTCCGTATTACCCTGGGGCCCGCCACATGCATGGCCAACTCCGCTGCCACTATTTCGAGCGCTTCATGGTGAAGGAGCTGGATTGGTTGCAGAAGGGAGACGATTGGATTTCGTTCGGTCCAAATGACCCCGCCCATTTGACTCCATGCACTCAAGAACACGCCACCGGCGAAACTGAAATTCCGGTTGAGGATGGGGACGCAGGATATTTCGGTGGAGTGAAGGGGAGTTTTGTCTTTCTAGATGCCGCAGATTGCTTCGATAGAGGCTGTCCCTTTGGCGTCTACGATGCGCTGACAAAGAAGAAGCTATTTGAAGATCAGCTAAGGTTAAGCCCGAAGGGCAAGATTGCAGACATTCGCTTTGCCAAAAACGGCAGCAAACTTGTGATGCGCTATCCAAGCGTGGTCCCCGCCGATTGCTCATTGCCACTAAAGAAATCAGAGTGCTGGATGGAGATATTGCATACCACGGGGCTTACTCCGCAGCCCATGCCTAGGTGTATTGGCTATAGTGGTTTCAATAAGCAAGAAGTATATGGCACAGATGACCAAATAGATCCTTCAGTAGTTTCCTTCCCCGTGGAGGTCACGATCCCGGATTTCAAAAGACGGATTCTGCCCGGGCCTGTGGCGTGCTGGGCCGCAGATTGATGATCTGCGAACATGGGACTTCGGGCTCTCGCTCGCTTGAATGACATTTCCGTAACAATCCCCCAATCCCCATCCGCTATCATCCCAAAATAGCCAATTGGGGGAGGTCCCATGCGCAAACTAATCCTGATCCTGATGCTGTGCGCCGCCTGCGCCAGCCTGTCCGCGGAGCCGAAGAGCATCTACGACTTCACCATGAAATCCATCGACGGCCAGCAAGTCAGCCTCAAAAGTTACAGCGGCAAAGTCGTCCTGCTCGTCAACGTCGCCAGCAAATGCGGTTTCACTCCACAGTACGCCGGCCTCGAAGCTCTCTACGAGAAATACAAAGACCGCGGCCTGGTCATCGTCGGCGTCCCCGCCAACAACTTTATGTCCCAGGAACCGGGCACCGATGAAGAGATCAAGAAATTCTGCACCAACAAATACAACGTCACCTTCCCCATGATGTCCAAGGTGTCGGTCAAGGGAGACGACAAAACGCCCCTCTACGTCTTCCTCACCGGCAAAGATACCGATCCCAACTTCGGCGGCGACATCAAGTGGAACTTCACCAAGTTCCTCTTCGACCGCAACGGTAACCCCGTCGCCCGTTTCGAGCCGAAGGTCACGCCCGACTCGCCCGAAGTAACCGCGGCCATCGAGTCCGCACTTAAGTAGACCCGCGTCTGAATTCACGTCTCAAAAAGGAAGGCCTCGAAGGATCAATCCTCCGAGGCCTTTTCTGTCGACGCATCCTAACGCGCCATCCTTGCGATTCTTTCTGTCGCAAGGATGCAACGCAACCAAGCCAGTGCGAGCCTCCCGCGAGCGTCTGCCGCACTGCAAGTGCCGAGCGTCTGCCCCACCGCAGATAGTTACGCCATTGCTTCGCGGCCCATCGGCTCAAAGTGCAGTTGGTTCGAATTGCGGTCCGCATCGATCCGCACATGCGATCCATGCAGAATTTCCCCGTTCAATATCTTGATCGCCAGCGGATCCTGCACCATCCTCTGCAGCGCCCTCTTCAGCGGTCGTGCGCCATACGCCGCATCCGATCCCGCGGCCAGAATCAGTTGCCGCGCGGGCTCCGTCAACTCCAGCGAAATCTGCCGGTCCGCCAGCAGCTTCCGCACCTCGTTCAGCCGCAGCTCCAGAATATGCACCATCTCCGCGTGTCCCAGCGGTTTGAAAATCACCGTATCGTCCACGCGATTCAAGAACTCCGGCCTGAAGTGCTCACGCAGCACGCGCATCACGCTTTCACGCGCCATGTCGTAATCGTGTTCCGTCTTCAGTGTGTCGCCAGTCAACAGAGCCGCGCCCAGGTTTGAAGTCATGATCAGCACCGTATTCTTGAAGTCCACCGTGCGTCCTTTTGAATCCGTCAGCCGCCCGTCGTCCATCACCTGCAGCAGAATGTTGAACACATCGGGATGCGCCTTCTCGATCTCGTCAAACAGAATCACCGCATACGGCCTGCGATGCACAGCCTCCGTCAACTGCCCGCCTTCGTCGTAACCTACATATCCCGGCGGCGCGCCAATCAGCCGTGCCACAGCGTGCTTCTCCATGTACTCGCTCATGTCGATGCGCACCATCGCCTGCTCATCGTCGAACAAAAACTCCGCCAGCGCCCGCGCTGTCTCCGTCTTGCCCACGCCCGTCGGTCCCAGGAAAATGAAGCTGCCAATTGGACGTTTCGGATCGCTCAGTCCCGCCCTCGAACGCCGAATCGCATTGGCCACAACCGCCAATGCCGCGTCCTGCCCAACCACACGCTCGCGCAGCCGCGTCTCCATCTGGACAAGCTTCTTTACTTCGCCTTCCAACATCCGCGAAACAGGAATCCCCGTCCACTTGCTCACGATGCCGGCAATGTCTTCCTCGTCGACCTCGTCCTTGAGCATGCGCGCAACGCCGGCATTTCCTTCCTGCGCGGCGCTAAGCTGCTTCATTTCGGCCTCAAGTTTCGGTAACTCGCCATACTGAATCTGCGCAGCGCGCTCCAGTATTCCCTTGCGCGTCTGCTCTTCCGCTTCAAAGCGCAATTCCTCAATCCGCTTTTTCAGGTCGGTGATGCGGCTGCTTGCTTCGCGTTCTTTTGTCCATCTCGCCGAAAACGCGGTGATGCGCTCATTCAGTTCAGCCACCTCGCGCTCAACCTCCTGGCGGCGTTGAACACTGTTTCGGTCTGTCTCGCGCTTCAGCGCCTCCCGCTCAATCTCCAGCGAGGTCTTCTCGCGCTCCAGTTGATCGATGACGGTTGGCTTCGACCCCTTCTGAATTGCCAGTGACGCTGCCGCCTCATCCACAAGGTCAATGGCCTTGTCAGGCAAAAATCGGTCGCTGATGTACCTGTGCGACAGCGTCGCCGCGGCCACAATCGCCGAGTCCTTGATGCGCACATCGTGGTGCGTCTCGTAGCGCTCCTTCAGCCCGCGCAGAATCGCAATCGTATCCTCCACGTTCGGCTCGCCCACATACACAATCTGGAAGCGCCGCTCCAGCGCCGCGTCCTTTTCAATATATTTGCGGTATTCATTCAGCGTGGTCGCGCCAATCGCACGCAGCTCGCCCCGCGCCAGCGCCGGCTTCAGCATGTTGCTCGCATCAATCGCGCCCTCGGCCGCGCCCGCACCCACCAGCGTGTGCAGCTCGTCGATGAACAATACAATCTGCCCGTTCGACTCTTCAATCTCCTTGAGTACAGCTTTAAGCCGGTCTTCAAATTCACCGCGATACTTCGCGCCCGCGAGCATCGATCCCAAATCCAGCGAGATCACCCGCTTGTCGCGCAGGCTCTCCGGCACGTCGCCGGAAACAATGCGCCGCGCCAGCCCTTCCACGATGGCCGTCTTGCCCACGCCCGGCTCGCCAATCAGCACAGGATTGTTTTTCGTTCTCCGGCTCAGCACCTGGATCACGCGCCGAATTTCCTCGTCGCGACCAATCACCGGGTCCAGCTTGCCGCGCCGCGCCAGCTCCGTCAGGTCCTTGGCATATTTCTCCAGCGCCTGGAATTTGCCTTCGGGATTCTGGTCGGTTACGCGCTGCGATCCGCGCACCGCTGTCAGCGCCTGCAGAATCGCCTCGTGCGTCGCGCCCAGCGCCGTCAACGCATCGCGCGCCGCGTCGCCTTTCAAGTGAGCCGCGCCCAGCAATAAATGCTCAGTGGAAACGTACTCATCCTTGAAGTTCGCGGCCTCGCGGAAAGCCTGCTCCAGCGCCCTGTTCAGCGCCTGGCTCAGGCCCGGCTGGTTCGCCGCCCCCGCCACGCGAGGCAGCTTCTCCTCAATGCCGTGCAAGTCGCTTTCCAGCCGCTCAATCGGGACGCCAATCTTTTCGAGCACCGCCGGAATCACGCCCTCGCGGTCCTCCACCAGCGCCAGCAGCATATGCACCGGCTGCACCTCGGGGTTCCCGAGTTCCGCGGCCCGCGCCTGCGCCTGCTGCATCGCCTCTTGCGACTTCACCGTAAATTTGTCCCAACGAATAGCCATGAAAAACTCCAGTTATCAGTAGTCAGTTATCAGTGGTCAGTTCGAATCATCAAACCGAGGAAGATCGCCCGCGTCCTTAATTCCTAATGCTTCTCGTGCCGACAGAATCACATTATTACTACTCAATTCGAGTTCTTTGCACTTTGCACTGTCGAGAAAGCTCTTTTGTCGTGTCATATCTTTGATAACGGTTGAAGTCAAGTGAAAATATGCGGACATAGCATTTGAAAACTGCCCTCCAACCGCTAAGGCCGCTATTTGGCGAGCACTCCAATATGAAGCTCTTGATTTGCGAGAATCCTGAATTGTCGCCTTCACTTCGGCATCGGTCTTATCTGTGAGCCCCTTCTCTGATACAGAGAGATAACCAGAAAGGCAACTGTTGAGATTGACAAGCGCAGATTCAAGGTCTGCATGTGCGCGAACGCCGTCTAGGACCGCGTCGCGTCTTAACTCCCACTGTTTTTGCCGGTCCCACATCTGATCTGAGATTTCAGCCTTAATCCCCTCGACTGTCACTGTCAGCTCACGAATGTCCTCTTTTGTAGCAAGGTTCTTGGCCTTTTCCTCCGAGTACGAACGGATGAATGGCTTGACGAAACTCCCAATTAAGAACATAAGTATCAAGGACGCAACGTAGAAGACG
>JBEKZG010000244.1:0-5974 GCA_049510095.1 Occallatibacter sp. | reverse complement strand
ACCATCCAGGCAATGGTGCTCTCGCTGAGCATCTTTTCAGCGTTCGATTCGGGTATCATGGCCGCTCAGGACGCGGAACGGCTCTGGGAGCACAGCGTAGCTACCAGCCGGTTATCGAGATGCATTGCCAGGGCTCAGGGCATCTCAGGACACGCACTGGCCCCCTACCAGAGCGCTGGATTGCTGCACGATTTGGGTAAGTTGGTCATAGCGACTGCCGAACCGAAAACATATCGCGGAATTGCGGCCATAGCTGCGGCTACCGGGGCAAGACCATGGCGTATCGAGAACGACGTTCTGGGCTGCAGTCACGCGGAAATTGGCGCCTATCTTCTGGGGATATGGGGCCTGCCAAGCACGATTGTCGAGGCCGTGGCGTGGCATCACCACCCCTCCGATAGCCCGGTCACCGAATTCTCCCCGTTGACCGCAGTGCATGTGGCCAGCGTGTTTCATTCGCAATGGCACCCCGAGTACAAGCAGGGCGATCCGCAACTGGACCAAGAGTTTCTCGAGCGAATTGGGTTGGCCGAGCGGCAAGCTGAGTGGATTCAAATCTGCACGGAGCAACTTGCGGAAGGGGGGATGAAATGAGCAGGAAGATTCTTTTTGTGGACGATGAGCCTGCCGTGCTCGAGGGCTACAAACGGCTGCTGGGGCGGGACCTCTCGATCGATACGGCAGTGGGCGGAGTGCTTGGACTTGAGGCGATTGCCAAATCCGGACCGTATGCCGTCGTGATCTCCGATATGCGCATGCCTCAGATGGATGGTGCGCAGTTTCTGGCCAAGGTTCGAGAAATCGCTCCTTCGACCGTCCGCTTGGCATTGACTGGATATGTGGATATCGAAACAGCGATGTTCGCGGTCAATGTGGGGAATATCTTTCGTTTCCTCACCAAACCTTGCTCGAAGGAAGACCTGTCAAGAGCCATCGAGGCAGCGCTTGAGCAATACCGCCTTATCAATGCGGAAAAGGACCTTCTGGAGCAAACGCTTCGCGGGGCCGTAAATGTTCTGTCGGAGGTCTTGAGCTTCAGCAATCCGGCGGCCTACGTGCGAGCCATGCGCCTTCGCCGCTTTGCGCAGCAAGTGGCGGCGAAGCTCGAATTGAAATCCGCGTGGCAATACGAGATTGCCGCGATGCTTTCCCAATTGGGTTGCGTAACGCTTCCTGCGGAAGTGATAAGTGCGGCCTATGCAGGCGAGCCGCTGACTCCCGAGGATCAGAAGAAGTTCGACGCGCATCCCACTGTAGCCTGGCAGATGCTCTCGCGTATTCCGCGCATGGAAGCAATTGCACAAATGATCGCGCAGCAGAACAACCCGCTACCCCATGTTGAAGCCAGGAGTATCGAGGAAAAAGAGGAGATCGAATTAGGTATTCAGATCCTTTGCACCGGCCTGGCTTTCGACTCCTGGCTCGGTCGCGGCCTGAGCGCGGCTGAAGCCGCAAAACGGGTGCGGGCAAGCATGAAAAGCGTCAACACCTTCATCCTGCTCTCTCTTGACGATTTAGTGTCTTCTGTCGCAATGCGATTACGCGAATGCGCGGTGACTGAGCTCGCGACAGGGATGATACTCGAGGAAGATCTCCGCAACAGCAACGGCCTCCTGATCGTCGCCAAAGGGCTGGAACTGACACTTCAGTGGATCGAACGCCTCAAGGGTTTCTCGCAACGGGGAGTCATCGGCAAACGGGTTCGCGTATCAATACCCCAGATCGACGCGGACTGATTCTCTAGGCCTCCCCCTGGGAAAAATCGCGTTCGGCCTTTATGCAGATCCAGCCCCATTTGATCCTTAGTTGTATACCCGGATATCAAGTTGTCGTTGTCAGACCTGAGAAATATTTCAGCGGTCCGCAATGGTGACTGTAGGGTTCAAGATTCGATCGGAATTGGGTTCGCCGAGATCTCTCTCCGGCAATCGGTTTGATGATCGATGATGAAAGGGCCATGATCGGACAATCAGCAAATTCAAGGACATCGGCCTCCGGGGTGTTGGAGTCCAGGAGCCGGTTGCTTCTCGATGCAACCGGGTGTGCATTTCTTGACTTGGCGCATCAATGACCGTGGCAGAGGCTGTCCGATTCCGGGAACCAGCCGTTGTCATGCAGAAGTGTGAAAAAGGACGGAATTGATGCGGCAGGAGGGACGAAAACGACGAAAGCAAGCCGGCGTAAGCAGCCTATTTTCTAAAGACTATCTTTGAATTCAACTAGATAACGGAATTTATGGCGGAGAGAGGGGGATTCGAACCCCCGGTACAGCTTTTGACCGTACAACGGTTTAGCAAACCGCCGCCTTCAGCCACTCGGCCATCTCTCCGTCAAGTTGGATCGCCTTGTCTTGAACGTGCTACGAGGAGACTTCCCTCACGTTCGGCGACTGGAGCTGCAATTTGGTTGCATTGTCGCTATTTGAGCATCTGCATTGCTGCATGCACTCAGCGGATCCACGGCATGCCTGATTATATATGAGTCTCAGGTCGCATCCACCCGCCGGGTTCAAAAACACAAAAATATGCCCCTGGGAACTTCTTCCGTTCAACCTCCCGCCTGGGGCCTATTCAGATTGGCGGACTTTAGTGGTTCGGGTTTGGTCTCGGATTCCAGTTATCTGCGCCGCGCAGAAATTCTTCGGGCGCAAACCGGCTCGCTTCTTCCGGGGAGAGAAAATGCGTGTGAGGATCGCGCTGGTCGTGGTGCGCGCCGGGTCCGGTTGAGTTGTATTCGGCATAGAATGCAGTTTCGATGGAATGCGTTTCACCGGGATGCCACTCGCGCCAGCCGGCAGGGTCAATGTGGCTGCCCATTTCAGTGCCGAGATAGATGACTGTGGCATAGGAGCGCCAAGGCCGGCCCAGATATACGGGACCGGTTACATCCGGGCCGGCTGTAAGTGTGCACCGGCTAAGAACGAAACCGGAGTCCTCGGCGGGATAGTGCTTCGACTGAGCCGTAATGTACCCGCCGGCATGAGCCGTGCTATGAATCTCGCAGTGATCGATGACAGCTTTGCCGTCGCCGAAGATGAAGTCCACATTGCCGGCAATATAGCAGTCGGAGAAATACTGCCTGGCCGGAATGCAGTTTTCCCCTTCTGGAGCGCAGTTCCGGCTGCCCGCATACACCGTGTCCTGATTGCCAAGCAGGCGCACGTTGTGGAAGATGGCGCGGTCGCCTGTAACCAGCAATGCGAGTGCCTGTGAGCCGGCCGGAAGCTGTGGATGCGTTGTATTGAAATCGTTCTGGAAGGTGATGTTCTCGGCAAAGAAGTTGTCGGCTGTCACGTTCACCGTGGCTGAATGAAGCGTGCCTCCTGCCGTGCCCGCACTGCGGTCGTTGACGACAACTGTTCTGCTGGCGTCAGGGTTTGCGCTGCGCAGGCGGATATTAGGCTTGTCGATTGTCAGCACTTCACGATAGGTTCCGGGAGCCACCAGCACTAGCGCCCCCGTTTTCGGGGCGGCGTCGAGCGCGCGCTGGATGGAGTAGTAGTCGCCTGTTCCATCGGCCGCCACGTAGAGAGTCTCGTCCTCAGGCGGAACGATCCCGGCCATCTCTGGAGCCGTGGGAAGCGTGGGAAACGAAACGAAACGAGTTTCGCAAGCCAGTGGGCTGCCGGGAGCAGAACCGGCCGTTTGTTGCACCGTGACGTCCTCGCCTTTAGGCTCAAGGTCGCCGCGTTTGCTCCCAATTGTAATCTCCGCATCTTTGGCGAGCCACGTGGAATGCTCCTGATCGTCCGCAAAGACGTTGTCGAGCTTCAGGCCTAACTTGTGATCGGAGTCCAATCCTAGAAAGGTATAACTACCCGGCGAAACGATGTGGATGTTTTCGAGCCGGATATCGCGATAAATAGGAAGCTGGTCTCCGCTGAAGGTCGTGTAGAGCGGCGTGAAGACAAGCGGGTTTTTTGTGTCGCGAATGCAGACATCGCGATAGACGATTTCATGCACCAGGCCGCCCCGGCTGCGGTCGGACTTGATACGAATGCCGTTGTCCGCGCCGTCAATGGTCAGATCGTCAACCAGCATATGATCCACACCGCCATTGGTGCCGCTTCCAATGGACATGCCGTGGCCGGTGTAAAAGTGATTGTGCAGGACGGAGATATTTGAAGCAGGCCCAGACTTACTCGATTTCACCGCAACATCGTCGTCACCGGTATGAATCGAGCAATAAGCGATGGTCACATTGCGCGACGATCCGGGATCGATACCATCCGTATTGCGGGCGGTCTTTGGCGTCATGATTTTCACGCCCCAGGCGGTGAAGCCATCGGTGTTATTCACTCCAACGTGGAAGTTAGGCGAATTGCGCAGGGTGATGTTATAGAGCGTGAATCCATTGGAACGGTCCACTGAAATGATGCGCGGGACGCTCTGTTGCTTGTCGGAGATCTTTGCCTCGTGGGCGAGGTCCCACCAGGTCACATCCTGGCCCAGCAATTTAGCCCCTCCGCGGCCATCGATGGAGCCCTCACCCATGACGCCGCTATCCTGAGCGGCGTCAACTGTGATCAGCGACTTGCACCCGTGGCCCTTTTCATTCACGACCCCGCAACTGCCGGCAGTCAGATCGTAGAGGCGCGGATCGCGGGATGCCACCAGTGCGGTGTTCGCGTCCACGACGAGGGTTACACCGGATCGCAGTGAAATTGGGCCGGTCAGGAATACATTCCTTTGCCCATGCGCGCGCAGAACGACGGCTTCTCCGGCTGCGCAGTTATCGATTGCGTGCTGTATGCGTTCTGTGTCGAGCATGCGCTCATCTTCAGGTGCAATCGCTCCGTGCCCGGCGGCAATACTCGCATCAAGCCTCACGCACGCGGAAGGGATATGCGGCTCAGTCACTTTGCGCGTGTCCTGAGCGGCCGCGATTGTGCATGAGACTAGCAGAACAATACATGGAATCGTGGAGAAACGCGGAATGAACAATCTGAACTCCTGTTTCTAATTGCCTGAACGAATTTGCGCATTTCGCAGCAACCTTGTTCAGCTGTGATAACTAGCGCCTGCGATTTTCTTGCGTGAAACTGGCCATGACGGGATTGAGAAAAGGTTGAGCGGCTGGGATAAGCCAGCCGCTCATGTGATGGCAATGCACTGGGCGGTTAGAAAGTGATATGTCCCGCCATCTGCCACTGACGTGGGCTGTTTGCCTGGCCTGAAACCACGCCCAAGGTTGGACTGCCATTAACGGCTGTTTGGCCATTGACTGGTGTTGCTGCTGAGCACGTTGGGCAATATTCTCCTGTCACCGAAGAACCAATGGAGCCGTCCGCTGTGCTGGCCGGGCTGCCAAACCAAACGTGGTTAAAGAGGTTGAAGACGCTCGCCTCAAAGATGAACTTCACTCTCTCGTTTTTCCAGAGATCGAAGGTTCGGCGGATATCGCCGTCGATGTTGTAGTTCCCGGGACCGCGCAGGTCATAGGGAGCCGTACGCGCGGCATCGCCAAACAGCTCGCCCGTGCAAGCCGATGTGCTGGCTGTGCATGTCGTGTTGACAAGCGTGCCGGTCTGCACAAATGCATCCGGGTTAATGTATTGCATGGCGGAAAGTTCGGTTCCGGCGTTTACGGTGCCGGAAATGCCGTTCCTGGTTGCGCCATGTCCCCATCCGCCGTTCTGACGTACAATTCCGCTGAGTGGATAAAATGAGTTCGCGCCGGTATTGTAGGCAGGCATGCAGGTGCCCTGGACCGTCAGATTCGTGCAAGTACCCGACGTAATTGTTAATGGATTGCCGGCGACATAACTGACGATGTCCGAGATACGCCATCCCCCGGCGATGTTGCTCACAATGGCGTTATTGCCGCCGATGTGCCCCTTGCCAATGGGCAGATCGTAAGTGCTGGTGGCAACCAGGTTCTGCGGTTGGTCCTGGGTACTGCGCGAGCGTTCGATGCGGTCAATGGGCCAGGATGCCGCGCTATTGTTGGCCATGAGTCCGGCGGGAATGGCATA
>JBEKZG010000243.1:0-5976 GCA_049510095.1 Occallatibacter sp. | reverse complement strand
GGATTTCTGACGAACCGATACGGCCCTCGGATCACGAGCTGGCGCGGCGGATCGAATGGTGCTGGAGTGCCTTTTCCAATCCATACAAACGTGGATATGCACCAAAGCGCAATCAAGGCTCCGATACTGCCGACAATCATTCCGATGATCTGTGGCAATTCGATCGCCGCTGGTCGTGCAATGCCCGACCAAGCCAGGACGCGCGCAGGAAGATAGATTAGCAAAAAACCAATAAACACGGTGGCGTAAGTGATCGTCTTGAAGAGAACAAACATATGTACCTCCTTGGTTGACTCCGAGTTTTGCTGTGAAAGGTTGTGGTTACACGAGCACGTATAGCACGACGGACAGCACGCCTACGCGATCCCCAACACCCGGTTCAAGAAACTCACAATGTACTTCCACACCAGGTAATATCCGGCTAAACCGCAAAGGAAAAGCGGCACAATCAGGCCGTATGGCACCAGGATGCTCTGAAGGTAAGTGATACCGCCGGAACCAAATGCAAGCAGTCCCAGACAACTGCCACCGAAAGCCATCAGGGGCGCTCCCAATAGAGGAATCAAAGCCCCATGCAGGCCGATGGGCAAATGTGTGCGCTCGTGCGAACCCAGGTAAAACATGTTCCAAAGTCCGAAGACCGTAGGCACCACCGCCATGGGAAAGATGATTGCCCGTTCGATGGGAACTGGAACTTTGAGCACGAACCGAATGACGAAGAAAACGGTAAGAATCAACGGCAGGACAAGCGTGGGCACAAAGATTCCTGCCAGGTAAGCGCGTAAATACGGATGAGTTTTCATTTCAATCCTCCATAAATGCGGGCGCGCACGTCCGCGGTTTCAAATGCAATACAGTAGCAGTGGAATCGAGGCTGGAAAGAACGCAACGACTCCAGCCAAGCCGGCAAGCAGCGCCCAATCGAACCATGGGAGCGCGGCAGGGTTCTCATCCAGCCGCCGCAACATGGCAGGCCAAAGGTCGCGGCCCAGTTCCGGGTCGCCGTCCATCGGCGGCACGGCCTCCCGCAAGAGTTGTTTCAAACGGTCCTGTTCCTGTTCATTCATGGTCTGATCCCCTGCCGTTCAAGATCCTTTCTCAGCAATCGAATCGCGCGAAAAACGCGTAGTTTCACGGCCGAGACCGAAATGCCCAGTGCCTCAGCCACTTCCTTCTGCGGTAACTCCTCCACCACCGCAAGCACCGCCGCAATCCGCAACTTCGGCGGCAGCCGCTCAAAAGCCAAAGCCGTCTTGCGCCGGATCTCCGCGGTGATGGCCGGGTCTGCGATGACCCGATCCGGAATCTCCGCCGGCAGCTCATATTCCGTCCGCCGCATTCGCAGCCAGTCCAGAGCCGCGTGGGTGGCGATACGCCGTGCCCAGCCTTCAAATCCGCGCGCCGGATCGAATCGTGCGTGTGCCTGATAAATGCGCCAGAACGTTTCCACCGTCAGGTCCTCGGCCGCGGGCGCGTTGCGGACGATGCGCAGAGCCCAGCCGTAGACTGCCCGCCGGTGCAGCCGGAAGAGCGCCTCGAAGGCAGCCAAGTCGCCATGCCGAAATGCGAGCAGGTCTGTCTGACCTCCCCGTTCGCTTGTGTCTGCTTCCGCTATCCCTTCCATCGGCTGCCTCTATTTCGTCTTACGGGGGAACTTTCGGAAAGGTTACACCGTATTGATTCCTGAACGGCGCAGCGCTGCTTGTTTTCGAGCGACGCGCCCTGAGGCAAGGCCAACCGCCTCGCGGGAGGTATCCACCGATGTTCCACCTTCTCTTCTGTCTCGCCCTCTACTTTCTACCCTCGCTTATCGCAGGCAGCCGTCATCTGCACGAGCGCACGGCCATCACCATGCTGAACCTCTTTCTGGGCTGGACCTTCATCGGCTGGATTGTCGCTCTAATCTGGGCCATCACCGCACCAGCGCCTTACCTTGTCTACCCGCCGCCGCCCAACTACCCGCCGCGTTATTGGTAACGCTGGATGAAGCGATTTACCTGAGCCGATTCCCACTCTCCCGCGCTTGACTTTCGACCCCCGGCACTTTAGCGTTGCCTCTCGAAGAGCGGTTAAGAAACTCCCGTCGCCAAATTCAGCGGGAGGCACTTCAGCCGCCATTGGGAGACGGAATGAAGAACCTTGCAATTCGCTTGGCCGCGGTTACCATCCTCTGCGCCGCGGGCCTTGCAGCTGCCGCACAGCAACCTCCAAAACAGGACTCTCCAAAGCCAGCCTGGCTCGACACCACCTTGCCTCCCGAGAAGCGCGCCGCCGCCCTCGTCCGGCAAATGTCACTCGACGAAAAGGCCAGCCAGCTAGTCAACCAGGCCCGCGCCATCCCCCGCCTCAACGTTCCCTATTACGACTGGTGGAGCGAATCTCTCCACGGCGTTATCAATAACGGCGTCACCGAGTTCCCTGAGCCCATCGGCCTCGCCGCCACCTTCGACCCTCCCGCCATCCACAAAATGGCGGAAGCCATCTCCACCGAAGGCCGCATCAAGTACGAGCAGGCCCAGCACGAGAAACGCGCCAACCTCTTCTTCCAGGGTCTTGATTTCTGGGCGCCCAACATCAACATCTTTCGCGATCCACGCTGGGGCCGCGGCCAGGAAACCTACGGCGAAGACCCCTTCCTCACCGGCCGCATGGGCGTAGCCTTTGTCACCGGCATGCAGGGCGACGATCCCCGCTATTACCGTGTCATTTCCACCCCCAAGCACTTCGCCGTCCACTCCGGCCCGGAGACCACCCGCCACACTGCCGACGTCCCCATCAGCAAACACGACGAAGAAGACACCTACCTGCCGGCCTTCCGCGCCGCCGTCACTGAGGGACATGCCGGCTCCGTCATGTGCGCCTATAACTCCATCAATGGCCAGCCGGCCTGCGCCAACGAGTTCCTTCTTCAGGACATGCTCCGCGGCTGGTGGAACTTCCAGGGCTACGTCGTCTCCGACTGCGGCGCTGTCATCGACATCCACAATGGCCACCATTTCAACGCCACCCAGCCCGAGTCCTCCGCCGTCAGCGTTCGTCGCGGCATGGACAATGAATGCGCCGACGGCGGCGACCTCCTCAAGGACAATCGCGATTACCGGCCCTATCTCGACGCCGTCAAAGAGGGTTACCTCAAAGAATCCGAGATCGACAACGCTCTTGTCCGCCTCTTCACCGCACGGATCAAGCTCGGACTTTTCGATCCGCCGGACATGGTGCCCTACACCAAAATCGATCCCCAGGAACTCGACTCGCCTGCCCATCGCGGACTGGCCCGCCAAATTGCCAACGAGTCCATGGTGCTGCTCAAGAATGACGGTATCCTGCCCCTCAAAACCTCAGGCATCAAAATCGCCGTTGTCGGTCCACTCGCCGACCAAACCAAGGTCCTCCTGGGCAACTACAACGGCCAGCCGAGCCACACCGTTTCCATCCTTGAGGGCATCCGCAAGGAGTTCCCCAACGCCACCGTCAAATACGTCGAAGGCACTCAGTTTCTAAGCCACTCCGCGGAGCCCGTATCCGCCTCCGCCCTCAGTTTCGAGGGCAAGCCGGGAGTCAGCATCGACTTCGCCAGACTCGACCTCGGAGACATCAATCACCCCGGTCGGTCCGCCTCACTCGCCTCGCGCATCGATCCGGTCCTCGACTTCAGCAGCGCGCCCGTTCCCCCTGCCGCCGTCGGCGTCAACCCACTCTCGGTCCTTTGGAAGGCCGACCTCACCGCTCCCGCCACCGGCGACTACAACCTCGGCCTCGTCGCCAACGGCTCCTTCCGAGTGCGCCTGAACGGGCAAAACGTCACCTCTGCCTGGGCCAACAACGGCGTCGAAGCCAAGGTCGGCCGCGTCCATCTCGAGGCCGGCAAGCCCGCCAAGCTCGAAGTTGACTTCGATCCTGGCGAAAACTCCAAACCAGCCGCCAAACTTGTCTGGGCGCTCGTCGACCTCAAACCTCAGCCCGCGGCCATCGCCGCCGCCAAATCCGCTGACGTCGTCGTCGCTGTCGTCGGCATCACCAGTGAGCTCGAAGGGGAAGAGATGCAGGTCGAAGAACCGGGCTTCAAAGGAGGCGACCGCACCTCGCTCGATCTGCCCAAACCCGAGCAGGATCTGCTCGAAGCCCTCGGCGCCACCGGCAAGCCACTCGTGGTCGTGCTCACCAATGGGAGTGCCCTCGGCGTCAACTGGGCCAATGACCATGCCAACGCCATTCTCGATGCCTTCTATCCCGGCGAGGAGGGTGGATCGGCTGTGGCGGAAACTGTCTCTGGCCGCAACAACCCCGCAGGCCGGCTGCCAGTCACCTTCTACAAGGATGCTAGCCAGTTGCCGCCCTTTGAAGATTACGCGATGAAAGGCCGCACCTACCGCTACTTTACGGGAACGCCGCTGTATCCCTTTGGTTACGGATTGAGCTATACCACTTTCTCCTACAGCGGGCTGACTGTTCCCACCGCGGCTATAACCGCGGGTAACCCTGTGGATGCCGAAGTTACAGTTACGAATACCGGTAACAAGGCAGGCGACGAAGTGGCTCAGCTCTATCTCACCTTCCCCAGCGTTCCTGGCGCGCCGCTCCGAGCATTGAGGGCTTTTCAGCGAGTTCACCTGGAGCCAGGCGCTTCGCAGAAGGTGCACTTCAAGTTGAGGCCGCGCGACCTGAGCATGGTGACCGAAAAGGGAGAACCAATTGTCGCCGAGGGCCAATACGGCGTATCAGTCGGCGGCGGCCAACCGGATGCCGGCGCGCCAGTTGTGAAAGGGACATTCAACATCACGGGAACTCTCACGCTGCCGGAGTAACCCGCAGTGGTTTCAAGCAGGCGAATGGCGCTTTCTCAGCGAGAAAGCGCCATTTGCCTGCAAAGCTACTGTCTCTTAATTCTTAGCGGCCGCTGCCCCGGTTTGCATTACTTCCTTCATCTTCAGATACACCGCATTGCTCCATCCAAAACCAATCTGGTTCTCTTTATATCCGGTGCTGACCTGCACGTTGGAGCTTCCCGCCACGACGTTGAATTTTTCAACGATGGTCCCGTCCTGTGCAAAGCCCGCATCGACGGTGGCATCGAACTTACCGGCAATGCGCCGCGCGTCCGCGCGAAAGCCCATCGCCTCCAGCCCGGCAACCGCGATCCAGTTAGTCGGCGCCCACCCGAAAGGCTCGTCCCATTGCATGCCAGTGTTCGTGTTACTCATTGACAGCCCGCCTGGCCGCTCAAATAGGTTGAGCTTCGCAACCATCTGTGTGGCTTCCTCGCGCGTGGCCACTCCCGCCCACAAAGGATAGAGCGACGAGATATAGGCATAAGTCGACGTCCTGGCATGAACAAAGTCATAGTCCGCAAAGACGCCGTCCCTGGGCCGCCAAAGATATCGCTGCATCGCCGTATTTCGTGCCTTGGCGCGATGGTCCCAGCGCTTGGCATCCTCGGGTTTCACCAGCAGGTATGCGAAGTGCTCCATGTCCTTCTCGTATCGATAGAGAAGGCTGTTCAGGCACACAGGCGCGTAGTGATGCGTGGCTCCATCGAAGGGACCGAAGCGGAAGCTCGGATCGAAGCCCGACTCGCGCATGGCGCGGTCCCCCAGGTAAAAGTCTTTGCTCAGCCGGTAGCCTTGTGCCCAGGCCCGCATGCACACTACGCTCGCGCGGACGTCGCAACTGGTCAGTTTCAGCCGCGCCGCTTCAGCCGCATCGGGATGCTCAGAGCCTTTCACAAGAAAGCCCGCGCTTGCCGGCTCGGGATGTGCTACCAGCCAGCGGATGACATCGGGGTAGTAAGTGCTGTCGTCTGACTCTTCGGGTACGGGTCCGTTGCCAAAATCGAAACAGCGCGTCAGGCCTGTCGTGCCCGACTTATGCTCAGGGCGCGTCCAAGTCGAGTAGTCCTTCTCTGCCAGCGTGAAAGCGTGTTCCAGCCACTCCCGTGCTTCCGCGCGTCCTTTTGGAGTCGCGGGAAAGCTGGCTGGG
>JBEKZG010000242.1:0-5981 GCA_049510095.1 Occallatibacter sp. | reverse complement strand
TTTTTTGATTGCTCCTTTTGAGGACCGGTCTCATAACTAAATGACGAGATTTGGTCCCGCGCGCCCGATTGCTTCGAACAATTAGATTGCGCGAAACGGTCCTAACAAAATTTTACAGGAGCAGGGAACCGGCCATCTCAGCAGGCAGCAGCGAAAGCGGGACGTCAACCCCGACCACCCCGGCCAGAATAGCGTGGATCTGGCGCACGCCTTCCGTCAATGCGGCAGGCCCGGGCTGCAGAATGCTGCTGGACTTAATCTCATACAAATGGCCGTTGCGGATTGCGCTGAGGTTCGCCCAGCCAGGACGAGAGAGAATGTCCTGCTCGTTGACCTTCATTCCGCACCACGAGGCGATAATGACTTCCGGATCGCGGGCGGCAACGGCCGAGGGATCCACGACGCGGTCTTTGGACTTGCCGCAACTGCGCAGCTCCGGGAAGATTACTTCGCCGCCGGCTATTTCGATGAGTTCCTCCACCCAGGAGATTCCACTGATCAGCGGCTCCTTCCATTCCTCAAAGAAGACATGCGGGCGGTGCGGAAACCTCCTTGCCGAGGCCGCGATTTCGTCAAGTCCGCGCTGGAACCCTTGCACCAGCCCGTTGCCCTCCTCCGGCTTGCCGACGAGGCGCGCGAGAGTTTCAATCATGTCGAAAATTTCGCGGATGCTTCGCTGGTTGAAGTTCAAGACTGTGAGGCCGCGCAGCACAAGCTGGCGCGTAATCTCGGCCTGCACATCGGAGAACGTCAGGATAAGGTCCGGCTTGAGTGCAAGAATCGCTTCGATGTTGGCGTTGCTGAATGCGGAGACGCGGGGTTTGAGGCGCGCTTCCACGGGACGCGTTGTAAATCCCGAGATTCCCACGATGCGGTCCTGTTCGCCGAGCAGGTAGAGCGTTTCCGTGGTTTCATCGGTCAGGCACACAATGCGGCGGGGAAAATCCATTCCATCTGCCGCAGTGGGCAACCGCGAACTCATCGTGCATCGCTTTGGTTAGCGGTGGCCAGTTGGGCCTGCTTGCGATGGGCCGCTTCAGCCTCGCGGTGTTAACGCCGCCGGAGCGCTCCTTCAAAGCGGCGAAGCTGATCCGGGGTTTCCGGAAGTACCTGGGGAACCTTCTGCCGGCGGCCTTGCTGATCGATGGCGACAAAGACAAGGTAGGCGCTGGCCACGTGCGCGACTGTGGCGGTTTGGGTGTTCTCCGCCCAGACCTTCACTCCTACCTCCATTGAAGTGGAAAAGGCCCGGTTGACACTGGATTTGAGCGTGAGCAAGTCGCCGAGGTGGACCGGACGGATGAAGTCGATGTGGTCCATGGCGGCGGTCACCACATGGGTGCGGGAGTGACGATAGGCGGCCATGGCGCCGGTGAGATCGATAAAGTGCATCAGGCGTCCGCCCAGCAGGTTGCCGAGCGTATTGGTGTCGTTGGGGAGGATGATCTCCGTCATCTCCGATTGCGATTCGGCCACGGTGCGGGCCGCAGGATTTGCTTCCGCGGAACTCATCTGTGCTTCCTCGATTCGTGTTCCGATTCGTGTTTGACTGACCACTGCCCGCCGCAACCGCGGTCCAGATACAATGAGACGGGTGGCGGCCGGCGGGTTCAGGTATTCTGTTCCAGTTTCGGCAATCGCAGCCAATTACGCAAATTCCCACGGCCGGGCGGCCGGAAGCGAGCAGGATGGACAAGATTGCGGGACTGAAGGAAATTCTGGCTCTGGACCCGAAAAACAGCTTTGCCCGCTACGGCATTGCAATGGAACTGGCCAGGCTGGGCGAGATAGAGGCGGCTATGAGCGAGTTCGACGCCCTGCTCGCGAATGACCCTGACTACACGGCCGGCTACTTCATGGCGGCGCAGACCCTGACCGGCGCGGGACGGAAGGCCGAGGCCATCGAACGCCTGAAAGCCGGGATCAGTTGCGCTGCCCGAACCGGCAACGGCCATGCGCTTAGCGAGATGCAGGGCATGCTGGACGAATTGGACCGATAAGCGCGAATTTTGTCCGACGGCGGCTAGCGCGGAGTATTTTTGTCGTTTTATTGGCCCGCAATGCGGCATTTCCTTCATCTTTTTTGACAGAAGCCGCATCTATAATCACGATATGGCGAAATACTCGATCGTCGTTCCCTTTCACAATGAAGAAGAGAACGTAACGGCTCTCTATGCTCGCCTCAAGCAGGTGATGGAACAGGTGGGCGACCCGTTCGAACTGGTGCTGGTGGACGATGGGTCCAGCGACCGCACCTACAAACTGCTGGAAGAGATTGCCGCGGTGGATAGCCGGGTGCTGGTGGTGAAGCTGCGCCGGAATTTCGGCCAGACCTCGGCCCTCGCGGCGGGCTTCGACCATGCATCGGGTGAATTCATTCTGGCCATGGACGGAGACTTGCAGCACGACCCGAATGACATTCCCGCTTTCCTTGAGAGGCTCGAAGAGGGATACGACGTGGTGTCAGGCTGGCGCAAAGAGAGAATTGACAACTTTTTCATGCGGCGCATTCCCTCGCGTTGCGCCAACTGGCTCATGGCCCGGCTGTCAGGCGTGGACATCCACGACTTTGGGACCACCTTCAAAGCCTATCGCCGAGAGGTGATCCAGAATATTCCGCTCTATGGGGAGATGCACCGCTTCATTCCCGCCCTGGCCAGCTGGTATGGCGCGTCCATCTGCGAGATTCCCATCAAGAACATAAAGCGTGAGAAGGGCAAGAGCCACTACGGAATCGGGCGCACCTTCCGCGTGTTCTTCGATCTGCTCACCATTCGGTTCCTGCTGAGGTACATGGGCAGCCCGCTGCACTTCTTTGGAGGATTCGGCGTGCTGGGGATGATGGTGGGCGGCGTCATTTCGCTTTACCTGCTTGCCTTGAAAATGATCAATATCCACCAGAACGTGATGGATCAGCATGGACCGCTGTTTGTGATTGGCGCGGTGCTGATTGTCGCCGGAATTCAGATGTTGGCCATCGGCTTGCTGGGCGAGCTGCAGGTTCGGCACTACCATACCAGCCAGCACCCTACGCCCTACGCCGTGGACCGGCTGGTGCGGCTGGCTTCGCCGGAAGAACAGAGCCTGCTGTCTGACAGAGACTGAAAAAACAGGGAATAGGAATTAGGGAACAGAAAACCCCGCTTGGACAATGTTCAGACGGGGCTTTGAGTTTGAGGATTTCTGTGTTGCTTGTCACCACGCTAGCCTTTACGCCGCTACGCCGATTGCAGTGTGGAAGCCCAATGATGCATCCTGAACTGTCATGAAAGCCATCCAGATATACGAGACGGGGGGCCCTGAGGTCTTGCAGCTTGTGGAATTGCCCATTCCTCAGCCAGGACAAGGGCAGGTGCTGATCCGCGTGGAAGCCATTGGGGTCAACTTCATCGAAATCTACTTTCGCAAGGGCGTGTACAAAGCGGCCCTGCCGCTCACGCCGGGCAGCGAAGCAGCGGGCACGGTGGAAGAACTGGGTCCAGGTGTCACGGGTTTTGCGGCGGGCGATGCCGTGGCATCCGTGAGCGTGCTGGGCAGCTATGCGGAATACGCGCTGGTTCCGGCGGCGTCGCTGGTGAGAGTGCCCGACGGCCTGAGCATGGAGCAGGCAGCCGCGGCGATGTTGCAGGGCATGACGGCGCACTATCTTGTCCACTCCACGTTTCCCCTGAAGGCCGGAGACACGGCGCTGCTTCATGCCGGCGCCGGCGGCGTGGGACTTCTGCTGACGCAGATGGCCAAGCGGCTGGGAGCGCGAGTCATCACCACTGTTTCCACCGAAGCCAAGGCCGAACTGTCGCGCGAGGCGGGCGCATCCGACGTGATTCTTTACACCGAGCGGGACTTTGAGGCGGAGGTGAAGCGGCTCACCGGCGGCAAGGGTGTGGACGTGGTGTATGACTCGGTGGGCAAGACCACATTCGATAAGAGCCTGAACTGCCTCAGGCCGCGCGGGCTGCTGGCTCTGTTTGGCGCGTCCAGCGGGCCTGTTCCCCCATTCGACCTGATCCAGTTGAGCGGCAAAGGATCGCTGTTCGTTACACGTCCCACGCTTTGGCACTACGTGGCCACGCGCGCGGAACTGGAGTGGCGTGCCGGCGACGTGCTGGGCTGGGCGGCGAAGGGCGAACTGAAACTGCGCGCCGAGCATATGTACTCGCTGTCGGATGCGGCCCAGGCGCAGATCGACCTGGAAGGCCGGATGACAACGGGGAAGGTTTTGCTGGAGCCGTAACAACAGTTGTTAGTGTTCAGTTGTCAGTGATCAGTGATCGGCAACTACGCGCCGATGCGCGGTGATCGCGAGCAGTCAAACGAGCCCGCGCGATTGGGTAGGACAATGAGCAAGATTCTGGTTGGACCTGCGGACCGCGTCTTCGTACTCACGGGCGCAGGCATCAGCGCGGAGAGTGGGCTGCCCACTTTTCGCGCTTCGGATGGTTTGTGGGCGGGATACTCCATCGAGGATGTCTGCACTCCTGAAGCATGGGAGGGCAATCCGGAATTAGTCTGGCAGTTCTACTCCGAGCGGCGCGCGCAGGGCGCCAAGGTCATGCCCAATCCGGCGCACGTTGCGCTTGCTGAGCTGGAAAAGCAGATCGGCGCGCGGTTCTTTCTCTGCACGCAGAATGTGGACGATCTGCATGAACGTGCGGGGAGTGTGCGCCTGGTGCATATGCACGGCGAGCTGGCCAAATCGCGCTGCGGGTCGGAGTGCGGACGGCCACCTGTTGAAGATCGTGCGATTTATGCAAGCCTGAACGAAGTGGGCCGGTGCCCCTGCGGTGGACGTCTGCGTCCGCACATCGTCTTCTTCGGCGAGATTCCACTGGAGATGGAACGTATTCAAAATGAGATTGCCAAGGCCACGCTGATGGTGGTGGTGGGCACTTCCGGGTCAGTGTATCCGGCGGCGAACTTTGTGCATTGGGCGCGCCAGGGCGGCGCGCGGACCGTGTACGTGGGGCCGGAGCCGCCGCTGAATGCCGCCGCGTTTACACATGTGGTGGAAGGCAAAGCCGGGGAAGTGCTGCCAGGGCTGTTTGTTTAGTGAGTCTTAGCAAGTTAGCGCCCCGGCCGATCCCTAACTCGCGATTCGGCACCTACCGGCCGGTCTGAGGCGGCGTGGGCGGTTGAAATGTATTTCCCTCCTGTTCGCGGTCGAGCTTGGCTCGTTTTGGAACTTCAATCAGGTCCTGATCGTGGGCAGTGCGATGGACTTCGGCCTGCGCCGGAATGAGCCGATCGGGAATGTTATGCATGGGTATTTCCTCCGTGATTGCATGTGTAGGCGATCCGCGATTGTGCGGAGCGCAGTTTGATACTTGCCCGATGCGGTTACGCGCTGGGCGGCGTGATTTGGGAAATTGATTACTCGATTCGGCCTTCAGGATTCAGGCTCAGCGCGACTTGATGAACTCTGTCCGTCGAAAGCGCAGGCCGGTCCAGTCTTCGTCGATCGAGATAGCGCGAACGGTGTCAAAGCCCGCGGCCTTCAAGACATCCCAGCCGGTGTCGCGATTGAAATCGCATTTGTATTTCTTCGACGTACCCTTGGGATAGGCGAACCAGACGATGGCGTCGCCTTGAGCGCGCTCGGCAATCGAGACCGACAACGTATCCACTTCGCTCTTGCGTGTGACGAAGGCGAGAGAAAAGTGAAAGGGTCCTGAGGCCTTGAGCGTGCGATGGATGGTGACCTCGCGCAGGCTGGCCAGTTCCGGCACGAAACTCTCGGGCGCATTCAGAACGAGAATTTCCCGCTGATCTTTCAGGTTGAGCTTTTCGAAAACAGTCGCCATGGATTTTTATCTTAGCTGAATCTCCGAAATAATCTGCAAGCACCTTCGGTGGGACACAGGGCAATCTCATGAACGGCCGGCGAGAGGGCGTTGACTGGTAGAACGGCTTCGGCTGGGCTCTGAAACTGCTGCTTTTCGCCCAAGACCGTTGATTCCCGACGGAGTGCTTTTCGTAAGTCC
>JBEKZG010000241.1:0-5984 GCA_049510095.1 Occallatibacter sp. | reverse complement strand
CGAGGGGGGCGCGGTGTGTTACGTTTTCGGCCCGCTGGTTTTGGGAATTGGGATTCCGGACAGCGCGCAAGGGCCTTTTCTCGCAACTAACTTGAAATACCCCTTGCGCAATCCCTTTGGGGCGCGGATCATTTCCCCGCTGTTCCCAGTGGCGTCCCATTCCCCGAGCATGGATCCCACCCAGCCGCCGCCGACCACCCCTCGTAGAAACCGCAGCTACCAATTGTCACATCGCGGAAGTCCGCTGCTGTCTTCGCACTGGCATAAATCAGCGTCTCCTCAATCAGTACCGAAGCGCTGAAGTGCCCGGCATGATTCACAATTCCCGCCCACAACGGCGATGCCACGCTGGTCCCTCCGATAATGTTCCAGGCATACAGCGCGCCGCCGGCAGTATTCTCGTAACTGTTGTAAACCCACACGCCAGTTCTCGGATTGCCCACCGCGGCCACATCCGGAACACCACGTTTCGTCCCGACCACCGAAGAAATCCCGGTCTGAAATGCCGGCCGCGTCTCGTACGTGCTGTAGCCGCCTCCGGTGTCCTCCCACGCAACTTCGCCCTCAAACGCCAATGTTGATGGATTGCGCGTGATGGTAGTTCCGCCAACCGCAATCACATTCGGAGAAACAGATGGGTAGATGGTGCCTTCGCTGTCGCCGCTTGAAGCAAAAAACACCACGTTGGCCCCGGCAAATGTGGCATCCGATTTCGCTTCGGTTGAGAACTCGCCGCCGCCCCAGCTCATCGAAACCTCGCCCCCTCCCGCAGCCTGCACCAGCGCAATCGCCTTCGTCACCGCGGCGTAAAGATCGGAGTTGTTGCTCGAATTCGCTTCCACCAGGTAGACATGCGCCGAAGGTGCCGCGGAATGCGCCATCTCGATGTCCAACGCCGATTC
Organism: Occallatibacter sp.; assembly: GCA_049510095.1. Classification (GTDB taxonomy): domain Bacteria; phylum Acidobacteriota; class Terriglobia; order Terriglobales; family Acidobacteriaceae; genus Telmatobacter. The sequence continues at coordinate 5,082 of JBEKZG010000241.1, read as the reverse complement.
GGTAGCCCAGCACTCCCAGCCGCCATACTCGGCACACTCCGGATCGGGACTCGGTTTGCTCGTCCCCTGGTAGGCAACGGTGAATGTCGATGTGGTCGGCGCGGCAAGGCCGAACTGCTTCGAATATGCCGTCAAATCCGCCAGCGCCGTCGGATAATCGTAGGCATCCACAATCGCGATCGCCTTCGAGCCTCCAGTCGCTACCGCCGTCAGCGTTTCCACGTTGCAGCCGGATACCTCGGTCACCAATCCATACAGGCAGGCCAGGGATGCGGGCGTTTCCGCGTAGTACCCGCTGATTGGTTGAGCCGCGTTCCAGATTAACTCGGCTTCGCTGAATCCAACCACGCCTTCCGGCCGCCCGGCCGGAACCAGTATCTTGAATTGGGTGTGCGACCGCACCCCGATATCCTCCAGACGCTGAATCCCGGACTGAGGAACAACGATGCTCCCATTTCCCGGATGGCGGGTCTCCAGCGAAAGTTCCGTTTCCGCCGCCACCTGACCATACATCGCTGCGGACGAAAGCAACCCCAATAGGCCGATTGCACCAATTGAACGCATTCGTAATTCCTCTTTCTAGTCAGCACCCATCGGGGCGGACATGTATTCGCACAAGGATTGGCCAACCTGAATCGCGGCGTGGCAACAGATGAGTGAATTGGCTGTGTGCGAGAAACGATCGCTTCCCAGGGCGGCAACCACACCAATCCCAGGTCATGCCATGCATACAAGCCAGAGCCGGACGAGACACATTCCAACTCAATGGCTTCATCGGTGATCGTCGATTAAACTTTACTAATTTATCGTCGTCCTTAACCCAAAGTAATGTACAAAAGCAGGCACGCTGCGAATCAGTTCCCGCCCGCGGGAGGCTTGCCCGCCGCTTCCATTGCGGGTGCGGACTTGCTCTTCTCCACCGCTTGCGCAATCAACTTCTTCAGTTTCCCTTCGATGTTCCCGTCGCCCACATGCTGATCTTCCAGCACGCCATCCACATTGATCGTAAATGTGGCAGGAATCGCCTTCACATTGAATTGCCTGGCGATCGCTCCATCAAACCCTCCGTCTCGATACTGAAGCCACGTCATCTCATTCTTCGCAACAAAGTCCTTCCACTTGGCTTCGTCTTTATCCAGGCTGATGCTCAGCACAACCAGCGGCTGCTCTGAGAATTTCGCGGCAATGCTCTTGATGTGCAGTAGCGCTTCGCGGCACGGCCCGCACCAGGTCGCCCAGAAATCGATCAGCACCACCTTCCCCGCCAGGCTGTCCATGGAGATGTGCCGCCCGTCCAGTGTGGTCAGTGAGAATGGCGGAGCCATAGTCGCGCGGGCCAGTTCTACTCGATCCCTGTACCGCTGCGCCCGCTCATGCAACTCCGGATTCTGCTTGTCCTTATTCAGAAAAGCTGCGAATTCCCCGCGAGCAGCATCGTCCTGATTCAAATACGCCAGCGAAACGCCGTAAGCATAATGCGCCAGGACAAACCTTGGCTCCAATTCGAGGGCCGCCTTGAATTCATCGCAACTCTCCTTGAAGCACTCGCCCTTTCTGCTGGTCACACCCTCATCCTGCAGCCCCAGCCCCAACCGGTAATGAGCGGCAAATTTTTCTGCGGTGGTCACTGCCTGCGGCAGCATCTCCCGCGCAATTTCTGCCTCCTCTTTGAATGCGCCGATCTGCCTCGCCAGCAAATACGCCCGGTGCAGGCACTCCGGGCAATGACCGCCATCCTGCTTGTTGGCTTTGCGGAAATCGTCCATCGCGGAACCATAATTGCGATGCTTCTCCCAATCAATTGCCGAAGCATATGTCTTGCGAGCCTTCGGGTCCGTTGGTTCCCCCGGCTTCGTTATCTCCGCGCCGGCCTTGGCCGATTCCGTTCCAGGCACGCCCGTCCCGCTTTCCTGAGCCGCATGCATCTGAATCGCAATTCCCGCTAGCAAAACAGAAACTGCGATCCATCTCTTTTGTGCCAAACCCGAGACTCTGGACATACTTTCCCTCTCACCGATCTATTGAACCAGCCAGATGGGGATTGATTCAGATTGATATCCCAAAAAACAAGTCGGAGTCTTTACGAGCCGGTCTTCCACTCGTCTTCAAGCACCTCGTCCAACAGCCCCTGAAGGTTGGCCGCCCGCGCATTGCCCTCCTGCGTATCGGCGCCGCCGGCCTGTGACAATTCGTCCGCAAGGTTAAGCGCAGCCAGCACGGCCACGCGCAACGAATCCACCGTGCGCCCCTGCGCGGCAACAGCGCGCATCTTGGCGTCCACCCGCGCTGCCAATGCTCGCACGTGGTCCGTATCCTGGCCCGAAAGATGGTAGACTTGGTCGTAGATCTCAACGGTCACGTAACCCGGTGCGCCGCCGCGTCGCTCATCCGCCATTCTTCACCTCTCGATTGTTTTAGAGTTCCAGCGCGTCCAGCTGTCCCAGCAGCCGCTCCACGCGCTGCCGCACATAGTCCCGTTCCATCCGCAGCGCATTCACTTCCTTCTGCAAATGCTCCGCCAGCGGTGCCTGCTCCTGCAGTTGCGCCTCAGCCTTCGTCGCGCGCTCTTCAGCCGCAGCCCGCGCCAGCCGCTCCCGCTTCACAAGCTCCACGGCACGCACAACCCGCTCTTCCAACGCCGAAAAATCATCGGCGCTTACCGCAATGGTCTGCGGCTCAACCAATCCCTCCACCGGATTCTGGCCGGCCGGGTCCTCTCCCACGCCTTCTGACTCCCAAAATGTCTGCGTCATTACAAAAACCCTCCCCGGACTTCCATCCGCATTCGAACCCATCCGCATTCGAACCCATCTGCATTCGAACCCATCTGTATTCGAAAAAGTATAGCTCCAATGTGGAGTGCATTGTTCCCTGCGCCTGTTGATGCGATAAGTCGTCAGGCCTCTGAACGCGTGAATCCGCGCCATGCCCGTGCTCCATCTGTCATTCTGAGAGAAGCGCAGCGGAGCCGAAGAACCTGCTTCTTGCAATTTCTCGCGACTGGGCGGGATAGCACAGACCCAATCGTGCGAATCCAAGCGATAACAACCCCTAGCCCCGCAGCCGCGCCCCAACCTTGCCAACCGCCTCCACCACCCGCGCCTGGAAACTCTGCAGTTCCTCTTCACGCAGCGTGCGATCCGGCGCCTGAAATGTCGCCCCCATCAGCAGCGAGTATTCCTTCGATCCTAGCCGCGCATCGCGAAACACTTCCCGCACCCGCCAATCCACCAGCTCTGGAATCTGCAATCCAGCCAGTGCCTGGTCAATCTTCTCCCACCCAATGCTCTCGTCCAAAATCAGCGAGAAATCGCGCCGCACCGTCTGGAACCGCGAAATCTCCCGAGCAATCGGCTTGCGCAACGGCAGCTTATAAAGCCGGTCGAGATACAGTTCGCCCACAAACACCGGCTCTTTCAGTCTGCTCGCCGTGGCAAGTTTGCGCGCCGCAGCCTCGCGCGGATGCAGTTGCCCAAACCAGCCAACCGTTGCTCCGTCAATCGCGACCCTTGCCGAGCGGTAAGGATGCAGCCACTCCGGCGTCAATCCAGTCTCTGCCGGAAACCGGTCAAAATACACCGTCCGCGCCTGGAACCGCGCCACCACCTGCTCCACCGCGCCCTTCACATCATAGAAATCCATTGCCCGCCCCGGATGCAGCGCCGCCTGGTCCGGTAAGCTTCCCACCGCGCCAAACGCCACCGCCGGCCGCTCCTCCACTTTGTCTGTATTACCGCTGAACGCCGTGCCCAGCTCAAACAGCCGCACGTCGCCAACGTCACGATGCAGATTGCCCGCAATCATCTCCAGCATCCCAGGCACCAGCGAGGGCCGCAGCACGCCCGCCTCCTCGCTCAGCGGATTCCCCAGCGGCACAACCAGTCCCGGCTGCGGCGCCGTCATTGCGGCCTCCGCCGCCGAGCAGAATGTGCTCCCAATCGCCTCATGGAACCCCGCCGCAAGCAGCGTCCGCCGCACCGCCGCTTCGCTCTCCGCCAACGGCAGCGCCCGCACCCCCTCGCCAAACGCGGGCAGCGTATTCTTGAAACCGTTATATCCGTAAACGCGAGCAACCTCCTCAATCAGGTCGATCTCGCGCTCCAAATCCAGCCGCCAACTCGGCAGAGTGACATACCAAGCATCAGGCACACCCTCAACTTCCGAGACAAGGGGATCATCCTGCGCGACAATCTCCAGCTCGCGATTCAATCCTCGAGCTAAATAGATTTGCTGGTCGCGAGTCTCGCATCCGAGCGCACTCAAGATTCTCTTTACTGCCTGAGCGGAAATCCCTCCCGCGTCTACCGTCGCACCCAGGATGCGCTTCACCTCGCTCAACGCCAGCGCCACCGGCTTGCGGTTGGCCGTGCGCATTTCCATCGCCGCCACGCGCACATCCACCAGCTCGCCGTCCAGCCACCCTCCGTTCGCCAGCAGCATGCTCGACACCAGCGCCGATGCCACCGGACCGGCATTGAAGTCCGCCCCGCGCTCAAAGCGATGGCTGGCGTCCGTATGCAGCCCATGCCGCCGAGCCGTCCGCCGCACCGCCATCGGCTCAAACCACGCCGCCTCTACCAGCACATTGGTCGTCGCCGGCGTAATCATCGAGTCCCACCCGCCCATCACTCCAGCCAGCCCCAGCGCCTTCACATGATCGGCCACAATCAGGTCTTCGGGATCCAGCACCCGCTCCACGCCATCCAGCGTTTTTAGCCGTTCGCCCTTTCGCGGCCGCCGCACCACGATGCCGCCTTCAATCTTGTCCAGATCGAAGGCATGCGTCGGCTGCCCCATCGCAAGCCACGCAAAGTTGCTCGCGTCCACAGCATTCGAAATCCGCTTCTGCTCCAACAGCCCAAAATACGTGGCCACTTCCGCGCCCGCAAACCAGTCTCGCGACTCGCCAATCGTGATCCCCCGCAGCACCCGCGCCGTAAACCGCCCGCAACCATCCTCCGCCTCAATCCGCACCGGAAAGTCCGTGGCGCTCGGCCGGGCTTCGGGCAGTTCAAAATTCAGCAACGGCAGCGCCAGACCATAAATCGCCGCCGCCTCCCGCGCCACGCCGTAGTGGTTCAT
>JBEKZG010000240.1:0-5994 GCA_049510095.1 Occallatibacter sp. | reverse complement strand
GCGATGAGTACGATGGCGCCGATGGGCTCCTTGCGCCGCCAATACATGGGCGGCGGGGGAACGTTGGGATCAGGTGCTCCGGGCTGGACCGGCTGCGCAGCGGGATCGACAAACCCGGCTACGGGCGGAGTGAACGGCGCCTGCCAGCCGGACTGATAGGGGGGCTGGTACTGCGCCTGGCCTGGTCCGGGCTGGGGTGCGGCGTAGTAAGGCGGCTGATAACTTGCAGCGGAGGGATCTGAGCCCGGACTTGGCGGGACGGGATTCACGGGGCCCGGATTGAAGGAGCCCGGACTCGCAGGGCCGGATGCTGTCCAGGGTTGATAGGGCGCGGGCTGGCCGGGGGTGCGATGCCGCGGGCCAAGGTTGAGCCAGTTGCCCACCTCATTGAGCCCCAGCGGATCGGGCGGAGTCTGTCCAGCCTGGATCGCACGAGCGGTTTGGTTTGCCTCGAAGACCTGGTAGACGATCCATGCGGCAATGAACAGGCCGAAGATGGGGAAATGATCAGTGATGCTGATCAAAACCGCGAAAATGGCCACGTGAATGAAACCTTTGAAGAACTGGCCGTTGTACATGGCGCCGACGCCGGGAATGAAGCCGAGGACGGTGGCAGCAGCGGGATTGGGGCCGCTGGAATGAGGGGCGGCGAAGGGCTGCTGGAGAGTTTGCCAGGAAACCAGGCATGGTTCGCAGAGGATCTGCCCTCCGCCGGCATTACGAACGCAGGTGGCGCAGAGCGCCTTGCCGCAGCTCTGGCAGTAGGCGGTTGCGGAAACGCCAGTGTGATTTACGCAGTCCATCGTGTGCTCCTTTCCCGGATTGCCGTAGCGGAGCCGCCGGAATGCGCGGACCGAACCTGAAACGCCAGGTAAGGCGACGTCAAGGAAGCGTCAAGAAGATCAATAGAGTCAGTGTGCGCGGGGGTTCCCGATTGCTGCGGAGGGTCCACCCGCGAACCGCCGTCTTTGCCGCCGGGAGCCTGTTTGGACTCTCCCGGCGCGGTGGGCGGGGCCTGCTTCTGTTGCGGCTGATTGTCATAGTCTCCACCCTGATTCTCGTTCTGCGTGGAGTTGCGCAGCTCGCGCATTCTGGACTGGACCTCGTAAACGAAACGGAGGTGGTCGTAATAACGGATGATGGGAGTGGAGGCCATGGTGAAACGGCGCTCCATGAAGGAACGAACCGCGGTGGGACGGAGGCTCGAAAGGCGCACGTCGGATAGCCGGAAGCCGGTGAGATAAAGGGTGAGAGAGAGGGAAAAGAAGGCCATGGCCGCTGTCATGAGCAGGCGGGGTTCAGCGAAACGGCGGACCTGGCCAGCCGCACGGGCCATGAATCCGGGACGCTGCCAGACGGGCATGACCGGCACGACGTTGCCGTCGCCGGCAATCAGGCCGTAGCCTTCAATTTGCCCCGGACCGGTTTGGGCGAGAATGCGGTCGAGAAGCCCGGCGGGGACCTCGGGCTCACCGGCGAGAAACTCGAGCCACTCGCGTCCCTTGCGGGCTTCATCGAAGAGCGCCGTGCAGGCCGGGCAGACGGCCATGTGCGCAGAAAAGGTAGCCTCGTCCTCGGGCCGGAGGAGCCCGTCGAGGGCGTCGGCCAGAAGTGTTTCCCACTGGCCGCAAGCCGGAGAGCTCGGAATGTGTCCGCGATCTGCCATGATTACATCACCTCCCGTTTATTACGTTCCAGCAGGCGCGCCAGTTCCGCGCGGCCCCTGCTGATGCGGGACTTGACCGTCCCTTCGGGTATGCCTAAAACCTGAGCGATCTCCTTGTAGTCCAAATCCTGCAAGTCTCTAAGAATGACGGCTTCGCGGAGCTCGACGGAGACACGCGCGAGGGCATTCTGGACCATTTTCGCAAGTTCTTTCTGGGCGGCCGATTCATGCGGCGAGAGGCTGTGGGAAGTGAGACGGTCAATGGGCTTGAGCTCCTCGGTGGACTCCCAGCCGTCGTCGAGCGAACCGGTGGCGCGCAGATTGCGGGTGCGGCGGAAGTTGTCGACCAGGAGATTGCGGGTCATGGTGGTGATCCACACCTGGAGGCTGCCGCGGGTGGTGTCAAAGCTTGCGAGGTTGGAGTAGATCTTTAGAAAAACGTCCTGAGTCAGGTCTTCCGCGTCGGCGGGGTTGCCGGTAAAGCGATAGCAGAGGCCGTACACGCGGCGGTGGTGGGTGCGGACCAGCTCGGCCCATGCGCCTGAATCGCCGTTCATGCAGAGACGGACGACTTGGGACCAGTCGACTTCCAGCGGATTACCCTCCACGCGCGCCTGACGCAAGGCTGGCGTAACTGCCTTTGCCCCCTGAGGATGGCCCGCGGCGGACGGCTTGTGCGCGTTAACCTGGGGACTCTCCAAAGTACGCCTGAAGGGGTTAGCCGGCGACGCCAACCCTATCCCGTTCCAGCTTAATGTACCCACGCATTGCATAGTTTGCTAATACGCGGGAGTTGGGCGGTTAGTTCCCGTGCGATTGCAGTTTGCGATTCGGGAACGAGCAAGTGGGCGGTAACCTTTCCGCCTGGGGGTCATCTGAATGGTGGCGCGCTGTTGTTTCCCGTTGGCGCGGGAGGTTTTATGCCGAGAATTTTGTGGCTGATTGCGTTGATTGTTGTTGTGATTGCCGTGGTGGGAGTTTACAGCAAAGCTAAGGGTGCGGGACGGCCGGCAATTCCGGCGGCGACGGACGATGATGCGCTTGCGCATGCGCCGGGGAAAGAGACGGCGGTGTTTGCGGGAGGGTGCTTCTGGGGGACGCAGTCGGTGTTTGAGCGCGTAAAGGGCGTGGTGGCGACGACGGTGGGGTATGCGGGCGGGTCGGCCTCAACCGCGACCTATGACCAGGTGACGACGGAGACGACAGGGCATGCCGAGTCGATCAAGGTGGTCTACGATCCGTCGAAGATTACTTATGGGCAGCTGCTGCGGATCTTCTTTTCAGTGGCGCACGACCCGACGCAGTTGAACCGGCAGGGACCGGATGTGGGGACTTCGTACCGGTCGGTGATTTTCTATGGCAACGACGAGCAGCGGAAAATCAGCCAGGCTTACATTGCGCAACTGGACGCGGCGCATGTGTTTGGAGCGCCGATTGTGACGCAGGTTGTGCCGCTGAAGGGTTTCTACGACGCGGAGGAATACCACCAGCACTATGCGGATAACAACCCGAATAATCCGTACATCCTGGTGTGCGACCGGCCGAAGATCGAGGCGTTGAAAGCGCAGTTTCCGGAACTGTTTGTGGATGGCAAGGGGAAGTAAGAATCTCTTAGTCCTTCGGGTACCAATCCGAGTGAGGTGACCACTCGTGGCACGAGAGGCATATTGTTATTGTCCACTGCTTCAGGCAGGCAGGGCAAACTCCGCCGGTGTCAAAGGTGTTCCATATAAATCGGCAGCTGCACATCCATAGGTCACTGCTGCGCGGGGACCAGCCACACTTCGGACATCGGATGCGGCTTCCACCTCCCCCAGTGGTTTGAACCTGGTCGCCGACCTTGACCGATGGCTGAGCCGGGCTGGCGGTCGTGCTCACACCCATGAACTCCTCCCGAGTCCAGCGTACCCCGATTCTCAAGTCGCTACAACTTTCATGGCCGCCAAGTTCATGCGGTAGCGCGCCCGGTGAGCGGAGGTCCATCGCTGAAGACGTGGCAAAGGTGGGCGTGGTTGCGGTAGCACGATGCGGCGGCGCGGAACATTATTTAGGTAGATTCTGTCGGCTGCGGCGGATGCAATTTGGGTTGGTTGACCTGGCTGGAGCCGTTCTTTCGTTAAACTTTACGACTCTGCTGGTAATCTCACTGCAACCGATGGCTCACCGCGTCCGGCGACGGGTTCGCGGTGACTCGGTAATCGTGTTCCCAACCCAAGGCACTTCCCACGAACAGGAGGCACAAAGAATGATTCAGCGATTGATCGTCCTTGCCGGCTCAATAGTTTTCGCGTCGATGGCTGCAAACGGGCAGATGGTTTCAAACAGCGCAATTCAAAACGATCCGGCGAAGGAGGCGCTCTGCGCAAAGCGAGCCGGGGTGAAGCAGACGGTTCCATTCCTGATCGATCAGGCTTATGTGAACAACGTCAGAGCCGCCCATCCGGACACGACGTTCATCGCTGAGGACGGCATTATTCCTGAGCTGATTGAGTGCCGCGTGAGCGAGAAGACGGGAGTGTTTGAACTGGACGCGCTGAGTTCCGAGGTGAATTCGTACTGGCACCTGGTGCGCCCTGAGCCGTTTGTGCCGGGAAACGATACGGCGAACTGGCAGATGCAGGCGGACAATGCATGTTTCAAGGCGGCTCGCGAAAAAGTGAATCGCCAAGATTTCGATCATAGTTTTGGATACCCGACAGACGTGAATGTGATCACGCTGGATGTAGCGCCGTGGTATCGGCCCGGCGTGAGGGTTGCCGGGGCGAAGGCGGGGCGATACGACGTGGCGGTGGTGGGGAAGTTGTTCTACAAGGCGTCTGGAGCCGACTTGACTGGCTATCGGACCACATGCCTGCTTTCGCCGGCGCTGGAAGTGAAAGCGGTTCAGACGATCGAGGAGAGCGCGGACGGGGAGCTGAAGATGGAGACGCGGTTTGAGGTTCCATTCAAGAAGTGAGAGATGGGGCACGGATCGCCAAATTCTCTCTGACGGTGGTCTGTCAGAAGCGTGGCGGAGTGCTCTTGATAGCTTAGAAGCTATTTTTATACGATGATAGATAGGCTGGAATCTATTATTGTGGATGAGAAAATAGCATATAATCTATTGTATTTCTTGAATTAATAGGATATAGCCTATACTAATTTAATTGAGAGGGACATAAGCCATGAAGAAACAACGACTCACGGCGCGGTCCCGTTCGCGTCTCGACGAGCGATTCTCAGCAATCGGCCAGGCCTCGCGATTTACGCCTCCGGCGCGGGGATGGATCAGGGCTGTCCGTGAGGCTCTCGGGATGACGACAGCCCAACTGGCGATCCGCATGGGGGTCAAGCAACCATCGGTCGTCAACCTTGAGCGGTCAGAAGCAAGGGGCACCATCGAACTGACAACATTGCGGCGGGCGGCTGAAGCGCTCGATTGCACGGTCGTCTATGCGCTCGTGCCCAGAAAACCCCTGGAAGCGACGGTACGCGAAAGGGCGGCTGAATTTGCTCGCCGGCGCCTGGAACCTGTCGAGCACTCTATGTTGCTTGAGGATCAGAAGGTGGCGGAAAAGGAAGCCGAGGCACTCATTCAACAAATAATGGACGAAACCAATCCAAGGCTATTTTGGGATTAGCGTGTGGACGAATTATTCGGACAGCCGGACGATGCAGCCACGCCCCTGACGCCGGAAGAGACGCTCGATCTGATCCCTTCGCATATTGCTTACCGTTCCGAACTCAACGCGGCTGAACAGGCAAACATTATGCGCGCACAGAGCTGGGCGCTCTCCCGCCGCCGTGATCTGTTGAGCGAGAAATTCGTGAAGGATCTGCATCGGCAGATGCTGGGTGAAGTCTGGCGATGGGCAGGCAAGTTCAGAACCAGCGACCGCAATATCGGAGTTGCGCACTGGGAGATTCCTGTCGCTCTGCGGATTCTGCTGGACGACACGAAGGCATGGATCGAATACAAGACCTATCCGGCGGATGAAATTTCGGTTCGCTTCCACCATCGACTGGTGCAGATTCATCCATTTCCAAACGGCAATGGACGTCACTCGCGCCTTATGGCCGATTTACTGGTAATGCAGCTTGGAGGTAAGCGATTTTCATGGGGCCGGGAGGGCTTAGGCAACGCGGGCACGATGCGCACGCGTTACATCCAGGCTTTGAAAGCCGGCGATCATTACGATCTCGCACCCCTGATTGCGTTCGCTCGTTCCTAGTACTACAGTGTTACAAAGCCGAGGTCTGATCGGAACATGATGATTTCTGCCAATGTTTTCGCGGTTTGCAGCATATGACGTTCCATCTCTGTTAACTCTCCTGATTCGGCGCAACGT
>JBEKZG010000024.1:0-14863 GCA_049510095.1 Occallatibacter sp. | reverse complement strand
GAATTGGGTGAAAGAGACCCTTGATGTGTGGCTAACAGCAGCCGGTTTCGAGAGCGGCCCTCCTTTTCGATGTGTCTGTCGGGTAGGTAAGCCGTGGGGAGACTGCATTTCAGAAAAGACGGTTTGGCATGTTGTCAAGAAGACTGCCGCGACCATGCAGGGCAATCGCATTTGAAATTGGGCTGAACCAGAGTCGGCACGGACCTTGGTTGCTACTTCCGTAGAGAGTTGCCCGGCATGAAGGTTCCTGCAGGGGGATCTGATGTCCAGCAAAGAAACAGTAGAGCAGTTTGGCGCCTGTTGGGACGGGCTAGATGATCCGCGCAGCGGCAATGCCGCGTTGCATGACTTTCACGAACTGCTGATGATCGCTCTGTGCTGCGTGCTGTGCGGCGGTCAGGGTGCGGTGGATATGGCCCTGTTTGCCGAGGCCAAAGAGCCGTTTCTGCGCAGCTTTCTCACTCTGTGCAACGGCCTGCCCAGCCACGATACCTTTAGCCGGCTGTTTCGTAATCTCGACCCGGATCAGTTTCGCGATTCATTTCAGCGGTTTATGAGGCGGTTTTCGGAGCAGTTGGAGGGCGTGGTGGCCATCGACGGCAAGGTGCTGCGCCGCTCTTTCGATCGGGCCAGCGGCAAGTCACCCTTGCACATGGTTAGCGCCTGGGGCTCGGAGCAGCGGCTAGTGTTGGCACAGATCGCCACCGACGCCAAGTCCAATGAGATTACTGCGGTGCCCAGGCTGCTCCGGATGCTGGCGCTGAAAGGCACGATCGTGACGGCCGATGCGCTCAACTGCCAGCGCGCGATCGCGGAGCAAATCGTTGAACAGAAGGGCGACTACGCACTGGCGCTCAAAGGCAATCAGGGCACGTTGTATGACGACGTGGTCCTGCTGCTGGACGATCCGGAGTTGAAAACGAGTACCTCCGCGCCCGCTGTGGAAGCCGATCATGGCCGCATCGAGACCCGCACGGCCACGATTTCCGCCGAGATCGGTTGGTTGCAAAAGCAGCACCAATGGCCGGGCCTGAAGGCCATCGGCAAGGTGGTTCGAGTGCGCGAAACGGCGGAGAAAACCACCACTGAAACTGCCTACTACCTGCTCAGCCGGGTTCTGTCACCGGAGCGATTCAATCAAGTCGTGCGCCAGCACTGGGGCGTGGAGAACCGCCTGCACTGGCGGCTGGATGTGTTTATGAACGAGGATCAGGACCGCACCCGCATGGGGCACGGTCCGCAGAATCTGGAAGTGCTACGCCACATGGCCACTAACGCCATGCAAAAAGAAGGATCCAAAGGCTCTTTGCGCGGAAAATTCAAACGCGCCGGTTGGGACGATGACTACTTGTTCCGCTTACTGGAGCTATTTTGAAATGCGATTGCCCTGATGTACAGGTACTCTTCGCAGACAGGCTCTGTGGTACTCAATTAGAATCCATTGGTCGTGTTATCGGGGTCCAAGACGGTGCTGCAGACGTGGTTCCGAATTGCTTTCGCGCTTGCCTTGCTTTGCGCTTGGGCTTTGCAGGCGGGAGCAGGTTCGCCGGTTGATTTCGGTCTTGACTTGCACGGGAACCCGGTTCGCCAACTGGCGGGGCCGGGAACGCGAGTCGTGGTGCTGATTTTTGCGGCTAGCGACTGTCCTATTTCCAACCGGTATGTGCCGGAGGTTGCGCGGCTCAACCGGGAGTTTTCAGGGAAAGGCGTCCGGTTCTGGTGGGTTTTTCCCAATCCTGATGACACTGCCAAAGTGGTTGCGCAGCACAATCGGGATTTTTCCATTCCTTCAACATTGAGTACGACCGACGTGAGCACGGTGCTGGATCGACGGCAGAGCCTTGTTGCCTGGGCGCACGCTGGGGTTGCTCCGGAGGCTGCTGTTTTTGTGGTTGAGGGTGCGGAGATGCGCGAGGTCTATCACGGTCGGATTGACGACCGGTATATCGACCTTGGCCAGGAGCGGCCTCAAGCCGGGCACCACGACCTGGAGATGGCGATTTCTGCGACGCTGGCCGGAAAGCCTGCTCCGCAACCTGGAGGGCCTACCGTTGGCTGCTCCATCGTCTTCCTGCAGAAATGAAGATGCTCCGTTTCATGGCGGGTTTTGCGGTGCTGGCGGCGATTGTATTCGTGGTCTGCCGGGAGCCCGACGCTACCCATGCGGCTGCGTTCGTGCGGGAAACGGGCGCTCATGCGGACGAATCCGCTGAGGGGATGGCCGATGATCGGGCTGTCGGACAGAAGACCACCGGGACGACCTGGGCTCGCGATGTTGCGCCTGTGCTCTATAAAAACTGCACTACCTGCCACCATCCGGGTGGGGCGGGACCGTTCAGTTTGCTGACTTATGCCGATGCGCGGCGATGGGGTGCGCAGGTTTTGGTGGTTACGCAGTCGCGGTTCATGCCGCCATGGCTGCCGGAGCCGGGATATGGAGATTTTGCCGATGTGCGGCGGCTCAGCGATGACGACCGCGCGCTGGTGAAGCGCTGGGTGGACGGCGGAATGCCGCAGGGTGCCGTGAAAGATGCGCCTGCGACGCCGCGCTACGATGCGACCTGGCTGCTTGGGAAACCGGACCTGGTGCTGAAGGTTCCGCGGAGTTTCACACTGCAGGCGGGCGAGACGGATGTGTTTCGGAACCTGATTCTGCCTTATCCGCTGAAGCAGACGCACTATATCCGGGCGATGGAGATCAGGCCGGGTACACCTGAGATTGTGCACCACGCAAATATTGTGATTGACCGGACGGCCGCCATGCGGCGCATGTATCCCAACGATTGGGAGAGCGGCATTCCGGGGATGGAATTGCTGGTGGACGCGGGGAACCGCTTTGAACCGGATAGCCATTTTTTATTTTGGAAGCCCGATACTCCGGCGCTGATTGAGCCGGAGGGAATGCCGTGGCGGCTCGATCCGGGAAATGACTTGATCCTGAACATTCATCTCAAGCCTTCGGGCAAGCCTGAAGTTCTGGATGCGCAGGTTGGGCTTTATTTCACGCCGAACCCGCCGGATAAACAGCCCATGCTGCTGGCGCTGGAGCGGGACGATGAGCTTGACATTCCGGCGGGCGATGGCAACTTTGTGATTGAAGACTCGCTGACCTTGCCAGTGGATGTGGATGTGCTGGGGGCTTATCCGCATGCGCATTACCTGGGGCGCGATCTGCAGGGTTGGGCCGTGCTTCCGGATGGCGAGAAGAAGTGGCTGGTGTGGATCAAAAGCTGGGATATCGACCGGCAGAGTGTGTATCGCTACAAGGAGCCGGTTTTCCTGCCCAGGGGAACCGTGCTGCACATGAAGTACACATACGACAATTCGGCGGAGAATCCGCACAATCCGCACTCGCCGCCGGTAAGAGTGAGGGCGGGCAACCGCTCGGAAGACGAGATGGGGCACCTCTGGCTGCAGGTGTTGCCGGTGAACGTGGCGGCGAATGCGCCGGACCCGCGGTTGCAGCTTGAGGAAGTGTGGATGCGGAACCGCCTCGAAAAGACGCCCGGGGACCAGGTGAGCCTTTACAATCTGGCGGCCGCACTGGCCGGGCAGGGGAAATACGCCGAGGCGGCTACGCTGTTTGAGCAGGAACTGAAGATTACGCCGAATGATGCACGGTCGCTTACGGCGCTGGGCGCGGCGCTGGAGGGGGCGGGACGGTTTGAAGAGGCGCGGGAGCGGTATCGCGCGGCGATTGTTGCCGCTGGTCCGGGGGACACGAGCGGTTGCGATGCGCGGTTTGATTTGGCTCAATTGAATGTGCGCAGGGCCGAGTACGCGAACGGCGAGAAGGAATTTCGGGAGTTGCTGACGGCTTGCCCTGAGGATGCGGAATCGCGCAGCGGCCTGGGGACGGCGCTGCTGGGTGTGGGGCGAACGGACGAGGCGGCAAAGGAGTTCCGGCGGGCGCTGGAGCTGGATGGTGCGGACTTCACTGCGCTGTATAACTTGGGAACAAAGGCGGCGGACGGCGGGCAGACGGAAGAGGCGGTCAAGCTGCTGGAGGCGGCGGTGAAGGCGTCGCCGAAGTCGCCCGATGCGCACGAGAAGCTGGCCACGGTTTACGGGCAGTTGGGGAGATTGAATGATGCGCTGACGCAATTGCGCGCTGCTGCCGGCCTTGTTCCGGACGAAGCTAGGGTTCACTCATCGCTTTCGCAGCTACTGGATGCGATGGGGCAATCTGAAGAGGCTTTTGCGGAACAGAAGCGGGCGCTGCAGTTGGATCCGAAGGATGCGGATGGCTGGAACAATTTGGGCGCGCTGCTTGCGCGGGGCGGCCAGAATGAGGCGGCGCGGGCGGCTTTTGAGCGTGCGCTCCAACTGCAGCCGGGCCATGCGCAGGCTAGGGCGAATCTGGCGCGGCTGCCGGTTCAGAAATGATTATTTGGGAAGCGCTGACTGTTGTGCAGTGAAGGTTTCTGCCACGACATGCGATGTGCCAAAGTGAAGAACATTTGGCCGAATGGCCTTCCGTTTTAGGTTGCTGCGGACGGTCACTTGAACTTGTTCGCCGATTGCTTCGAGCGCCTTGGCATAGATTCGAATCAAGAAATCCGGCCCACGACAGACGAATTTAGTGCCTGGGACCGGCGCGAAATGAGGGAGGTAGTCGGAACCGTTCCAAGGGGTGTTCATGAGCAGGTAACGATCAAATGGAATCCAATCGTCCGTTTCTGCCACGTGCGCCTTATAAAGCGCAGCCAGTACCTTCGTTTCATCACAGGTGCGAGGCCAGCGTAGCTCAGCCCGTCGCGCAAAATACTGGTGTGCGGCTGGATGGCTGCTCGGATACAGGGCCATTCCACCCCCATCGAGGTCAGTGATTTGTGCCTCATGAATTCCGCGACATTTTACTATCCAGCCGTCAGTCTTTTTCCCTTGCTTCCCCTTATGAATACTGAAAGACAGTTCGATGCCGCCTGGTATCCTGTGGAACTTGTCCAGGCGTACCCAGCTATCTGTTATCGAATGGATCAACTTGATTGCATTCTGAATGAGCATTGTGACTGGCCGTTCTTGCTTTCGATGTCCGGTTCATTCTAGCGGATAGCCCGATTGATGCAACCAGCTCTGAGTCGCATCCAAGGGAATATGTGCGCCTCTGGTATATCTAAGAATATGCGCGGTGTTTTCCCCTGGGCTGTTGCCGGTTTGGTTGCACTTCTGATTTCGATTGCAGCTCCGATGCGCGGCCAGCAAGGGCCTGACGAGTTTCGCTGGGTTGACTTCCACCTGGAGAGCGATCGCGATACTGTGACCTGGGTGACACGCTCGCTGGAGCCCGAAAAGTGGACAGCAATTCGCGAGATCGGGGTGGAGTTCGACTCGGCCCTGGTGGTGACTACGCTGCGGGCTACTCCGCAGTCGTCGGCTAACGCGGACACATTCACGGTGTGGAACGCGTCGCTTACTACGCACGCCATAGCGCCTCTGGTGAAGGGAGTGAATCTTCGCTGGCTGGACTGGATGAACTTTCTGCCGGGGGCGCGGCCGGAACCGGCGGCACTCTACGACAGTTGCAGCGATTGCGCGCCGGATACGTTCTTCACGGCCTTTTACTACGACATTTCGCAGCACATGTGGAATGCGCGGTGGTTGCGCGGAGGACAGGGGGCGCCGGTGTGGAGCGGCAATCCGCCGGAAGGCGTGACGGCGAATCAGGTGTACGCGGTGCTGCACGATTTCAACGGAAACGAGTTTATCAGCACCTGGACCCAATTCGATTACGGGAAACAGAAACCCACCCAGGACTTTATCTATCGCTATGACCTGGATTCGTTTAGCCGGCTGGAGCGGACGCTGCCGCTGCTTGGCAAGGAGGCAGAGGCGATGAAACAGCGGCTTTGCCATGCCACGGATGTGGCTGCCGGAATGGCGCGAGGACAGGACTCGGTGTTGTGCCAGACGAATGTGAAGCCGCGCCCCGAGCGCAAGCCGGTGACCACGCCGCCAGCCAACAATCGAGGGCTGTCCGTGCCGCCCGGCGCCCGGCATTGACTCAAGAATTCTGCCCTTAATCATTGGTAATCATTGGCGGCGATAGACGAGCCATCCGAAATTCGCATCCAATTCCAGTTGGAGAGAAATATGACTCGTTTCCCCAAGTTTTCGCTCTTGCCTCTGCTCGCGCTGACGGTGATATTTTCAATCGCCGGATGCAAATCGAATCAGGATCAGAACGCGGCCAATACCAACCAGGCCAGTACAACGGATCAGTCCCAGGCTGGGGACCCGGCTTCTGCCAACCTGGCTCCGATCTCGACAAACACCAACTCGGCAACGACTTCGAGCGCCGACCAAGGGGCTCCGGCCCCCGATACGGACGCCTATTATGAGCAAGCGGCGGACCAGGCCTCGGACGACGACGATTCCGACAATGGGGAACAGGCGGTGTATACCGCGCCTCAGCCGCCGCCACCGATACCGGATTACGACCAGCCACCTGATCCGGGCGATGGTTACATTTGGACTCCCGGCTACTGGAACTATGCGTCAACGGGATACTACTGGGTACCAGGGGCGTGGGTTCAGGCTCCGTACGAAGGTGCGCTGTGGACACCGGGCTACTGGGGTTACACACACGGCCACTACGGATATTACAGGGGATATTGGGGCCCGCACATCGGCTTCTATGGAGGCGTCAACTACGGGTTTGGCTATGTGGGGACCGGCTACCAGGGAGGCTACTGGAATTCGGGACATTTTTACTACAACCGGGCGGTGAACAACGTGAACGTCAGCGTGGTTCACAACGTGTATAGCCACCCTGTTCCCGCGAACACGATCCACATCAGCTTCCATGGGGGACCGGAAGGAATCCGGATACGGCCGAGGCCGGCGGAACTGGCAGCGTTGCGCGAGCCGCACGCACCGCCGATGCAGGTTCAGATACAGCACGAACATGCGGCCAGCCTGGACAAGGCGCAATTTGTTGCCGTGAATCACGGGCGGCCAGCGAACTTTGTTGTGACCAAGCCGCTTGTGGCGGATCACGATGTACACCCCGTGGTGGCGCCGCGGCCTCAGAATTTTCCGGTGGTGAAACCGCGCGGCCCGGAGGAGGGGCATCCGGGCGGACCGCAGGCGGGGCAACAACCGAACAGACCGGAGCCAGCGAGGCCGGAGGCCGTGGCACCCCATGGGGCACCGCCGCGGCCCGAGGAACGGCCCGCGCCCCAGGGGCAGCACCCCGCACCACGGCCTGAGGAACAGCATCCGGCCCAACGGCCTCAGGAGCAACACCCGGAGCAGCATCCGGCACCACGGCCTGAGCAGCACCCTGCGCCGCAGCCCCAGGTACAGCATCCCGCACCGCGACCTGAAGAACAGCACCCTGCGCCTCGGCCTGAGGAGCAGCACGCCGCACCACGGCCTGCGGAACACCCTGCGCCGACGCCGCATCCCGCGGAACGGCCGGCTCCGCGTCCTGAAGAACACGCGGCTCCGCAACAGAAGCCAAGACCGGAGCAGCCGAAGAAGCCGGAGCCGGAAAAGCGGCCTCAGTAGCCTTTGGGCTGGATATCACCCCAGCGACGAAGACCTGTCGCTGGGACCCCGCTTGACGCTGGGATTGGGCTGGAGGGTGCGCAACTATTCGGCTGTCAGAACGCGGATGGCGACAAGATTGCGCACCCAGCGCGCGGGACGCTTTTCTCCCGTCGCAACTAACTTGAGCGGACCATCGTCGGTGATCGGTTTTCCATCGAGCGTGTCGGCGACGATCACCGTGGCGTCGTGCACGTCCGGGGTTACCTCCGCAAGGGAGTAGACGACCTGGTACCCATCGGACCCTTCGGCTACGAGGTAAAACCGGAATTCCTTGCCATGAGGCTTGTCGGGCACTCGCAGGACAGTGAGAAGGCCAATCAGCGGCACCCCGGAGTAGGTCTGGTTGGCCTTGATGTGTTCGTTGTAAACAGTAATCGTGGTATGCGGCAGATTAGCCAGCATGGCCGGCGTCCACTCGGTCGATCTATCTCCAAAGATGATTTTGAGCGGCCCAGGCGGAACGGCGGGCTTGGCGTGGGGCATATCCGTTGGGACGGTCATGGGCTCGGTTTTTGGCGCCTGCGCCATGGCAGGCATTCCGCATAAGGCAAACAGAGAAATCGACGTCCAAAGCTTCCAACGCATTCTTCAGCCCTCCCGGAATCCATCGTATACTGACGACATGTCGATCGTGCGCAACATAGCCGGCATCGCGAAGGGCATGAGCATTACCTTCCGGGAGATTTTTGAGCCGACGCAGGTGGAGAACTACCCTGACGGGGCGGGGCCGCTGCGCGGAGCGGTGTTTGAGCAGCGATTCCGCGGCGCTCATGTGCTGCAACGCGACGAAGACGGCTTGGAAAAATGCGTAGCCTGCTTTCTGTGCGCGGCGGCGTGCCCATCGAATTGTATTTATATCGAAGCCGCCGAGAATAGCGCGGAGCAGCGGATTTCCTCATCCGAGCGCTTCGCGAAGGTTTACAACATCGACTACAACCGCTGCATCTTCTGCGGCTATTGCGTTGAGGCGTGCCCAACCGACGCCATTACGCATGGGCATGGGTTTGAACTGGCGACATTGAACGCCACGAACCTGGTGATGCGGAAAGAAGACATGCTGGTGCAGGTGAGTGCGCTGACGGCGGCGAAATAAGTCTGGGACGTTCCACTCAGTGTTGCGTCCTACAGGTGTTTTGGCGGCATTGTGGTTGTGATTTAACGCACAGACTGGGCTGAAGGCGTGGAATAATCTTTACGAAGCGGATGAAGAGAGTCCTCCAAGTCGCTGCTGTTGTCGTGATTGCGGTGCTTGCCGCCCAGCCGGCTCTTGCCGGTGTGACGTGCGGCATGCTGACTGTCGCGAGAACTGCATGTGTTTCTCCGTGCGGCATGGCGATGAGCCAGATGGGCATGGACTGCCCGATGCCTGAGCATGTTGCCGGCACCGGCTGTCTGCAGGAATGCTGCCGTCACGGATTTCCGCAAGGGGTTGTCCAAAGTGCTGGAGTGAAGCCGAAGACTGGCGGGACTGAGCTCATTATGGTGTCGCCGGCGATGACGCCGGACGCGAGTCTTTCGTTCGCACCCGCTCGTGACTTCATAATTGCGTCGGCCCCGCCGAGATACATACTCCTCCAGGTTTTCAGGATTTAGAGCGCTCCTGACGTTCAAAGCAAACGATGCTGCCGGTTGGATTCTCATACCTCCACGGCACGGTTTGTAAACGCAATTTCCCACGTCAAAGGAGACTTATTATGAAGCGCACAATCGTTTTTCTTTCGTTGATTCTCGCCTTCACCGCTGTGGCATTTGGCCAAACAACGCAACTGAAGGCGGCGAAGGCCGCTGGATGCGGAAGCTGCTGCCCCGATGGCTGCGCTACCTGCTGCCCGGACGGATGCGGAAGCTGCTGCCAGGGGAAGTGACTGCGGGTATTCGCGCAGCGAGCAACCTGACCTAAACCACAGGCGGCCGGAGAGAGTTTGCCCTTTCTCTCCCTCTGGCCATAACTCGAGGGAGATCCGGGTCGCGTTGCGATCCGGATCTCCTTGCTTCTGGAGGGGTTCCGCAAGGCGCTTGGATTGGGCGGCGGGTGTGCCGGCGGGAATCGGGAACCGTATATGCTAGAAGACAGGTTGATTCCCCTGACCTGATTGCGGCCGGACGGGCAAAGCCATGGTGATGGCCGCTATGAGTCGTTGCGCTGTTCAAAATCATCGGAGAGAAATGACTACTAATTCCCAGCATCCGCTTCAAAAGATCCTCGAGACCCGTATTGCGATCATCGACGGAGCGATGGGCACGACCATCCGCACCTACGGGATGACGGAGGCGGATATCCGCGGAGAGCGGTTCAAGAATTCGAAAAAGGATCTGAAGAACAACGGCGACCTTTTTTCTCTGACGCAGCCATTGATGATCGGTGACATTCACCGGCGGTTCCTGGAGGCGGGCGCCGACATTATTGAGACCAATACCTTTGGCGCAACCAGCATTACGCAGAGCGAATTCTTTGTCGACGATCCGCGCGAGCACGGCGGGCGGAAGGATCCTGAGTTCTATCAGAAGATCATTGAGGACGAGTTTCTGGGGAGCCTGGCGTGGGAGATCAATGAGACGTCGGCGCGGCAGTGCAGGGAATGGGCGGATCGCGTGTCGAATGCTACCGGGCGTCAGAGGTTCGTTGCGGGAGCGATTGGGCCATTGACCGTATCGCTGTCGAATTCTCCGGATGCCGACGATGCGGGATTCCGGGTGGTGACGTTCGACCAGGTAAAGACCGCCTATGCCCAGGAGGCGCGCGCGCTGATTGCGGGCGGCGCGGACTTGCTCCTGGTGGAGACGATCTTCGATTCTTTGAACGCAAAGGCGGCACTGGTGGCGATCCGCGAGGTGTTCGATGAAGACGGCCTTGCGGCGAATGGCAAGGAACTTCCGGTGATGATTTCGGCAGCGGTCGGACGTGGCGGCGAGACGATGATCTCCGCACAGACCACGGAGGCTTTCTGGAACGCGGTGCGGCACGTGAAACCGCTTTCCGTGGGATTGAATTGCTCGCTCGGTCCCGACCTGATGTTTCCGTTTCTATCCGAGCTTTCGGAGAAGGCGGATGTGGCGATTTCGTGCTATCCGAATGCGGGGTTGCCGAATCCTCTTTCGCCGACGGGGTTTGACCTGGGGCCGGAGGATATGGCGAGGTATCTGGGCGAATTTGCGCGGGCGGGACTGATCAACATTGCCGGGGGCTGCTGCGGCAACACGCCTGAACACATCGCGGCGATCGCAAAGGCTCTGGATGGACTGCCACCGCGGGCGATCGGCAAGGCAGTAGAGGTTGCGGCGTGAGCGAGACTCCGGTGTTCAAACCACTTCGCCTCTCTGGTTCACAACCGTTCACACAGCAGGCGGGCGTTTTTATCATGATCGGCGAGCGGACCAATGTGGCCGGATCGCCGAAGTTCGCACGGTTGGTGAAGGAAGGCAAATTCGAAGAGGCCGTCAGCGTGGCTCGGCAGCAGGTGGAGAATGGCGCGAACATTCTGGACATCTGCATGGACGAGGGCATGATCGATGGCGTCGCGGCCATGACGCGGTTCCTGCAGTTGCTGGGCAGCGAACCTGAAGTGGCCAAAGCCCCGTTCATGGTGGACTCGTCGAAGTGGGAAGTGATTGAGGCGGGGCTGAAGTGCATTCAGGGCAAGGGCATTGTCAACTCGATATCACTCAAAGAGGGCGAGCAGAAGTTTCGCCAGCACGCGGCGCATGTACTGAAGTACGGCGCTGCCGCGGTGGTGATGGCGTTCGATGAAAAGGGCCAGGCCGCAACATACGAAGAGAAGATTCGTATCTGCGAGCGTGCTTACAGAATTCTTGTGGACGAGGTTGGATTTCCGCCGGAAGACATCATCTTCGATCCGAACATCCTCACCGTGGCTACAGGCATGGAGGAGCACAACAACTACGCGGTGGACTTTATCAACGCGACACGTTGGATCAAAACCAATTTGCCTCATGCGAAGGTGAGCGGCGGAGTCTCGAATATTTCATTCAGTTTTCGGGGCAATAACAAAGTGCGCGAGGCCATGCACTCCGCGTTTCTGTATCACGCCATCGCGGCGGGCATGGATATGGGCATTGTGAACGCCGGGATGCTGGAGGTTTACGAGGAGATTGAGCCAGAGCTGAAGTTGCTGGTTGAGGATGTGCTGCTGAATCGCCGTGCGGACGCAACGGAGCGGCTGGTGGAGTTGGGCGAAACGCTCAAGGGCGCGAGCGCGGCGGTGAGTGAAAAGAAGGCGGAAGAGTGGCGCAACGGTACGGCGGAGGAGCGGCTTTCTCACGCGCTGGTGAAGGGGATCGACGCGTACATCGAGATCGATGCCGAGGAGGCGAGAGTCAAGCTGGGGCGGCCGCTGCTGGTGATTGAAGGCCCGCTGATGGCGGGGATGAGCGTTGTGGGCGACCTGTTTGGAGCGGGCAAGATGTTTCTGCCGCAGGTGGTGAAGTCGGCGCGCGTGATGAAGAAGGCTGTGGCGCACCTGACGCCGTTTATGGAGGCGGAGAAGGCTGCGTCCGTGGCTGCCGGCGAGGTGGTGAAGGCGCAGGGAAAGATTCTGCTGGCGACGGTGAAGGGCGACGTGCACGACATTGGCAAGAACATTGTGGGTGTGGTGCTGGCCTGCAACAACTACGACGTGATCGACCTGGGAGTGATGGTCCCCTGCGAAAAGATACTGGAACGCGCCAAGGCGGAGAAGGCGGACATGATCGGACTGAGCGGATTGATTACGCCGTCTTTGGACGAGATGGTTCATGTGGCGCGCGAGATGGAGCGGCAGGGTTTCAAGCTTCCACTGCTGATTGGTGGCGCAACCACGAGCCGCGTGCACACCGCTGTCAAGATTGCGCCGCACTACAGCGAGCCGGTGGTTCACGTACTGGATGCGAGCCGCGCTGTGCCGGTGACGACAAGCCTT
This sequence comes from Occallatibacter sp., assembly GCA_049510095.1. Lineage (GTDB taxonomy): Bacteria > Acidobacteriota > Terriglobia > Terriglobales > Acidobacteriaceae > Telmatobacter. The sequence goes on along the minus strand of JBEKZG010000024.1, from coordinate 2,393 downwards.
TTGAGCGACGATGGCAGAGAAGATTTTGTGGCGCAGCATGAAGCCGATTACGAGAGACTTCGCAAGGCCTACTCCGCGCCGCGCCCGAAGCTTGTGCCGCTGGAGATTGCGCGCAATCGGCGAACACCGATCGAGTGGCGCGCGGAAGACCTGGCGAGACCTGAATTCACGCGCGTGCGCGTGCTGGATGATTTTCCGCTTGCGACACTGCGCGAATTCATTGACTGGACGCCCTTCTTCCATGCATGGGAATTGAAGGGCGTTTATCCGCGCATTCTCGACGATGAGAGGCAGGGTGCACAGGCTCGGCAGATCTACACCGAGGCTAATGTTCTTCTGGATCGGATAATCGAGGGGAAGCTGATTACGGCGCGCGGAGTTTACGGGCTTTTTCCAGCTAACGCGGTAGGCGACGATGTTGAGTTGTATACGGATGGGGCACGGTCATCTGTGATGGAGCGATTCCACTTTCTTCGCCAGCAGATGAGCAAGGAGGAGCGGGAGCCGTGCCGATCGCTGGCCGACTTTATTGCGCCGAAGGAGACTGGGCTGCGGGATACGATTGGCGCTTTTGCGGTGACCAGCGGGATCGGACTGAAGGAACTGTGCGACGGGTTCCGCGCACAGCACGACGACTATAATGCGATCATGGCGGAGGCTATCGCCGACCGGTTGGCAGAAGCTTTCGCTGAATGCCTGCACAAGCGGGTGCGGGATGAGTGGGGCTATGGGCGCGAAGAAGGACTGAGCGTCGACGAGCTCATACATGAAAAATATCGGGGGATACGGCCCGCTGCGGGATATCCGGCGTGTCCGGATCACACGGAGAAGGGCACGCTGTGGCAATTGCTCGATGTCGAGGCGAATACCGGTATGCTGATTACCGAGTCGTTTGCGATGTGGCCGGGGTCGAGCGTGAGCGGACTTTACTTTGCGCATCCGGAAGCGAGGTATTTTTCGCTGGGGAAGATCGATCGGGACCAGGTGGCCGATTATGCGGAACGCAAGGGGATGAGTGTGGCCGAAGTGGAGCGATGGCTGGGGCCTAATCTGAACTACGACCCGGCGTGAGAGCAAGCGAAACAACCAAATGAAAGCGAAGCGAACCAGCGAGCCGGCGCAACGAAACTCCTCCTCTCGAGGATTCGAAAAGGAGCTTGCGGCGGTGGAGGCACTCTCCGAGTCGCTGAAAGCGGAACCTGCCCCGGATGCTGCGCAGATCGAGGAGCTGCGCAAGGCGCTTGGGCAACGGAACAATTTTATTGTTTCGAAAGCTGCCAGGCTGGTGGCTGATGCGGAACTGGTTGCGCTGCTGCCTGAGGTGTTGGCTGCTTTCGACCGATTCTTTGTGGATGCTGCAAAGACTGACCCGAAATGCTGGGCCAAGGAGGCGCTGGCAAAGGCGCTGGTCAAGCTGGAATATCGCAGCAAGGATACCTACCTGCGCGGGATGCGGCATCAGCAGATGGAGCCTAGCTTTGGTCCACCGGTGGATACGGCGGGAGCGCTGCGCGGGACGTGCACGCATGCGCTGGTGGACTGTCCCGGTATCTCAGACGCCGACCTGCTGACGTTGCTGCTGGAGCCGCTTACAGACGCGGACAAGAGTGTGCGCATCGACGCGGCGCGGGCCATCGGAAACGTGGGCGGGGTGAGCGCTGTGCTTCTACTGCGGCTGCGTGCGCTGCTTGGGAGCGACGAGCCGGAGGTGCTGGGCGAAGTTTACGCAGCTCTGTTGTCGCTGGAGGGCGCGCCGGCTATTCCGCTGGTTGCGCAGAGCCTCAAGGCTGGGGACGAATTGGCTGCTGAGGCCGCGTATGCGCTGGCAGGCCTGCGGACGACTGAGGCGCTGGCTGTTCTGCAAGCGCGCATGCGGGAAGGCGCCGACGAGTGGTTTGGCGCGGTTCTGCTAAGTGCCATCGCACTGACTCGCTTGCCGGAAGCGATGGACCTTCTTGTCTCGCTGATTGAGAGGGACGCCCGCGAGGCAGTGGCGGTTATCGAAGCCATTGGCCGCATCGCGCCAAACGCCGAGCTTCGCGAGCGCGTGGAGCGGGCCGTGGAACAGGCGGACAGCCCGCGATTGCGGCGGGCGTTTCAAGAGCATATGCCTTCGGTTCCTGAATGATACCCGATAGAGTAGTTATGCCGAATTGGGATTCAAGCGGTAACGCATGGACCGCGTTTGCGTAGAATCATCCATCTTTGTGTAACAGTGGCATCAAGGCGATTGAGTTCATGTGTCCTCTTTGAACGGCCGTGGGCATGTGCTTATCGGCATATGATTCTTCCGGCCGTTCGTTTTTTTGTAGGTCTTGATTTCGCAATGCGCAGATTCAGCTCTCCATGGAAATGTGCATTTCCGCGCTTGATCGGTTTCGGATTAGCGGGGT
>JBEKZG010000239.1:0-6009 GCA_049510095.1 Occallatibacter sp. | reverse complement strand
GAATCCGCTTCATATTCTCTCGGTGAAGATGATCGACCCGCATAGCGATGCCGTCCAGGCTGGAAAACATGAAAGCGGCTTCAGCATCAAATCGGGCGCCATTTGCGCAACCAGTTTCACGCCTCACTACGAGATCACAATTCCGGCGGCGCCGGAGCCCGGGTTTCACCAAATCACGGTAAGAACGACGCGAGCACAGACTACGCTCTCATTCCGTCATGAATACTATGTGGGCGCGATTCCCAGTGCGTCCGCGAAAGAGAGCAAGGACAACTCGGAAAGCATTGCTCTAGGCGACGCCGCCTGCTTCCATACCCTGCTTCCGCGCACGCTTGCCGTGACCGCGCACCCTGTCATCGTTCCCGGCGGAGGATCGACGCGCTACAACGTGGTTGTCCGGCCCGAATCGCTTTCCCTTATCGGCCTCGACGGAAACAACACGCGGGTCCGCCTCGACTATGGCATATGCACCTTCGATAACACCGGCAATGTTGACCAATACTTTCACACCACCGCTGAGCGCCAGCTCACCGCCTCCGAAATGCAGGACGCCCAGGCTCACGGCTTTGAAAAACAGCTCGAGATCCCCGGCGATACGCCGTTCCTGGTACGCCTGGTCGTCCGCGAGCACCAGACCGGTAACCTGGGCATCGTGGATGTGTCGCGCCCGCTGTCCCTTACCGGTCAAGACAAGTTTCAACCGCCGCCGGTGGGAACCATCAGGGCTTTCGGCGTTGTGACGCCACTCCCGAACTCCTTCTGCGGCGACGTTTACGAGATATCCCTGGGGGCCGCGGTGATTCCCGATTTTTGGAATCTCGAGCCTATCGGTTCTCTCTACACCAATGCGCTGAACGTGCAGGACCAAGACGTAACGGGCGCTGTTGGCATTCCGGGTGTGTCGCGTTCCGTAATGTGGTTCGGCATCGATTACTACGGGGAGTTCTGGATTACCAAACCCGGCGAATATAAGTTCGATCTCGAGTCCGACGACGGTTCCAAACTCGAAATCGATAACCAAAGGATCATCGAAAACGATGAACTTCACCCGGCTCAGTCGAAGACGGGGAAGGTTACGCTCGCCGTCGGCCGGCATACGATTCATGTGCCGTTTTTCCAGGGTTCGCCGCCGGGAGTGGCGCTCATACTGGCGATCAAGCCGCCGGGAGGGTCGTCGAAGCCGTTCAACCTGGCCGACTATCCTCCACCCGCGACTACGCCGTGAAGGGAGAAGCGGCCCTGGGGAAGACAGGCGAAGTGAGCTTGAAGGGCTGAGGGCTATTGCTTCTTTTCATGCAGGGCGTCGACCATTTGTTTGGGAAGATAGGGTTCGGCCGCGTTTTGCGCCTCGGGATCGTGGAACTCCAGCAGGGACATTGCAATTGCACCTGCCGCACCGGCGGGCGCTCTCTTGCAGGCCTCTACAATCAGGGGTATCGAATCTCTGTCTTTAAGCCATACCAACCCCATCGCGGCCTGTGCCTCAACCATGTAAATGCGGGCGAGCAGAGCTCTTCGAAGCAGCGGGATCGCTCTCGGATCTCCGGACTTGAACAGCAGGCCAAATCTGATTGGGAACACTGAATTCGATGCCGCTTTCGAGGTCTCTTCGGTGGAGAGGTTATGGGCTTTGGCCCATGCGGTAAATTCCGGAGAGACTTGTCCCCGCTCTGAGTTAGCGTCCGCGTCGAAGGCAATGGGAGACGGAACGTCGCTTTCTATTGCTTCTTCGGCTTTCTCAACGACGAAATTCCAGTAGGTATTATCCTTATCGCCCAGTTTGACCAGATCGCATGCGATCCATGCCTTCGTGTCTACATCCTGGCTTTGTGCGAACAGGTCTTTCAGGATGGGAATGGACCGCTCCGGCCCCGCTTCCTTGACGATTACATCTACCATCGCCCAGTTATACCGTTTGACTTCATCGATGGCATTCGTGAGCTCATCCTGCTCAGGCGCGACGTTGGGTTTGACTTGTACAACCTGCACGGCCTGGGAGTGCGCGGCGCCTGCAAGCATTGCGCAGCAGACGAAAACGATCAGAACCACGCTTGCCGCCGGCCGCGGACGAATTGTCTCAGTTATTGGCATTGCGTTTTCCTCCTTCTACTGTCGCACAATTGTGCCGCCTTTCATGACAAAACTTACGTGTTCGAGGGCGGCGATGTCGTCGAGCGGGTTGCCGGGGACGGCGACGATGTCAGCGAGATAACCGGGCTTGAGTTGGCCGATCTGGCCTTCCCAGCCGAGGAGCCTTGCGCCTTCAATCATGTCAGCCTGCAGGACCGCTAAGGGCTCCATACCGTATTGAACCATGAGCGCGAGTTCGACGGCTTGCGTGCCGTGGGGGAAGGGGCCCACGTCAGAACCGACGGCGAACGGGATGCCGGCGGCGACTTGGCGCTTGAACTCGCGGATCTTGTAGTCGAGCAGGGCGGACTCGCGCGCGGCTGTGGCGGGGGACTCGGCGTGCTGCGCGAAATAGGCGAAGATGGCGAAGGTGGGGACTGCGGGGATGTGCTTCTGGCGCATGAGGCGCATGGTTTCGTCACTGAGCTGCGTGGCGTGGTCGATGGAGGCGACGCCGGCCTGGACGGCGTAGAGCGTGCCGGGTTCGCCCTGGGCGTGTACGGCGACGCGGGTGCCGAGGCGCTGGGCTTCTTCAACGGCGGCGGCGAGTTGCTGCTCACTGTATTGATACGGCGTGTGGAAGGCGCCATCGATAATGCTGTCGGGGCCTGTTTCGTAGATCTTGGCGAAGTCGGAACCCTGCTTGTGCTGTTCGCGCATGACGGCGACGATTTCATCGGCAGAGTTGGCGTAGTCGGCGTTGGAGAGGACATGCTGCGCGGGGTTGAAGTGGTTGGCGTCTTCGTGGCCGCCGAGGATGTCGATGGCGTTGCCGCTGATGCGCAGGCGGGGACCGGGGATGAGGCCCTTGTTAATGGCGTCGCGAATGGCGGTGTCAGCGGAGCCTGCGCCTTCAGTGCCCATGTCGCGCTCGGCCGTGAATCCGGCAAGCAGATCGGCTTTGGCCGCTTCGGCGGCGACGAGAGAGCGCCAGGGGATGGATTCTTCGACGGTTTGGAGATCCTCTGCGCCGGGATGAAGGAAGAGATGGACGTGGGCGTCAATGAGGCCGGGGAGCAGGGTAACGTCGCCGAGGTCGATGATTTTGGCGTTCTGGGGATGCTCGACGGAGGCGGCGACGGCGCGAATGCGGTCGCCTTCGACGAGGATTTCGCCGGGCTGGAGGATTGCGCCGGAGTCGACCTGAAGCAGGCGGGCGGCGTGGAGGACGATGGGCTGGGGCTGCTGGGCGGGGACGAGGGCGACGGCAGCTAAGAGCGCTAGCAATGGCAAGCGGCGAGTCATGCCATCAGGGTAAGGCGCAGAGATGCGAATGTCGATGGAGATGTGGTGCGCGGGCTTGTGCTTGAAATTAGCGGGCGGTTGACTGGGCTTCGATCGCGATTTCTTTGAGGTCGTGACAGAGGGCGTCGACGCGATCGAGGTCGGTATCCCAGGCGAACATGAAGCGGGCCGCGCCGCCGATGAAGGTATAGAAGCGCCAGCCGCGGGCACGGATGGAATTGAGGATGTGGTCAGATGCCAGGATGAATGCCGCGTTGGCTTCAACGGGAGCGGCGAGACGAATGCCGGGGATATGCGCGGCTTGTGCGGCAAAGTGCTGCGCGCACCGATTGGCATAGACCGCATTGCGTAACCACGCTCCGCTTTCAAGTATGCCGACCCAGGGCGCGGCGAGGAACCGCATTTTGGAGGCGAGTTGGCCGGCCTGCTTGCAGCGGTAATCGAAGTCGGCGGCAAGTTTGCGATCGAAGAAGAGGACGGCTTCGCCTGCGGCCATGCCGTTTTTTGTGCCGCCGAAACAGAGGACATCCACGCCACTCTTCCATGAGAGATCCGCCGGCGAACAATCGAGACTTGCGCAGGCATTGGCGAAACGCGCGCCATCCATGTGCAGATTGAGGCCGTGCGTTTTGCACTCAATGGAGATGGTGCGCAACTCCGGCAGCGTGTAGACGCGGCCTAACTCAGTGGATTGGGTGACGGTGACGACGCGCGGCTTGGGGTAATGGATATCGGAACGCTTGGTGGCCAACTCGTGGATGGAAGCGGGGGTGAGCTTGCCTTCGGGGCATTGAGCGACCAGGAGTTTTGAGCCGTTGGAGAAGAACTCGGGAGCGCCGCATTCGTCGGTTTCAACGTGCGATGAGTCGCAACAGATGACGCCATGGTAGGACTGGCACAGAGAGGCGAGCGCGAGCGAGTTGGCGGCGGTGCCGTTGAAGACAAAGAAGACTTCGCATTCGGTCTCAAAGAGCTCGCGAAATGCATTGGAGGCTCTTGCTGTCCAGGGATCGTCTCCGTAGGCGGTAGCGTGACCGCGATTGGCGGCATCGAGGGCCTGCCATGCCTCAGGACAGATGCCCGCGTAGTTGTCGCTGGCGAATTGCTGACGCAGGTCGTTCGGGTCAATCTCGATCATGCAATTGCTCCTTCGGTCAGCTGCGGCTCCGCGCGATCAACGCTCTAGAGTCAAGGATAAATGCGCGGAGGGATGGGCCGTCTCATGGCTCAGGCCGCTCTGAGATGAAGCGTGAATCAGTAGGCGGCGATGCCGGTGAGGTGCTGGCCGAGGATTAACGCGTGGATGTCGTGCGTGCCTTCGTAGGTTTTTACTGACTCCAAGTTCATCATGTGGCGCATGATGGGATAGTCTTCCGTGATGCCATTTGCGCCGAGAACGTCGCGGGCCATGCGGGCGGTTTCGAGGGCCATCCAGACGTTGTTGCGTTTGGCCATGGAGATGTGCTGGTGGCCTACGGTGCCCGCGTCTTTGAGGCGGCCGACGTGGAGGGAAAGCAATTGGGCCTTGGAGATTTCGCTGGCTATCCAGACAAGCTTTTCCTGGACGAGCTGATGGCCGGCGATGGGCTGATTGTGGAATTGCTTGCGCATTTTGGAGTACTGGAGGGCCGTGTCGTAACAGGACATGGCCGCGCCGATGGCGCCCCAGCTGATGCCATAGCGGGCCTGATTGAGGCACATGAGCGGGCTTTTGAGGCCGCCGGTGCCGGGGAGGAGATTGGCGGCGGGGATGTGGACGTCTTGAAGCGAAAGGCTGCTGGTGATGGAGGCGCGGAGAGACCACTTGCCGTGGACGTCTTTGGCGGAGAAGCCGGGGCGATTCGTTTCGACTAGAAAACCACGGACCTTATTGTCCTCGTCTTCGACTTTGGCCCAGATGATGGCTATGTCGGCGATGGAGCCGGAGGTGATCCACATTTTTTCGCCGTTGAGTATGTACTCATCGCCGGATTTGCGGGCGGTGGTGGTCATGCCTCCCGGGTTGGAACCGAAACCGGGTTCGGTTAGGCCGAAGCAACCTAGCTTTGCTCCGCTGGCGAGGGTGGGGAGCCAGGTGCTTTTCTGGTCGTCGGAACCGAAGGTATAGATGGGGTACATGACGAGCGCGGACTGGACGCTGACGAAGCTGCGGAAGCCGGAGTCGCCGCGTTCCAGTTCTTGCATCACCAGGCCGTATTCGACGTTGGACATGCCGGCGCAGCCGTAGCCCTGAAGGTTTGCGCCGAAGAAGCCTAACTCGCCCATCATGGGGACTAGCTCGCGCGGGAAGCGGCCTTCGCGGAAGCAGTCTTCGATGATGGGGATGAGGTTGTCTTCGACGAAGTCGCGGGCGGTGCGGCGGACGAGGAGCTCGTCTTCATTGAAGATCGAGTCGAGATGGAGGAAGTCGAAGTTTTGGAATTTAAAGGACATTTGTGCCTGCTTTGCGGTGGAAGCTCAAAACAGGTAAGGCTAGCAGATGGGGATGCGGGCGGGGAAGGTGGCGAGGAAGTCAGCTGTTGCGGGATCGGCCGGCTTTGATGACCTGGTCAATCTGGCGGGATGTCATGGTGCTGGTTCCGTTTTGCTCCGACTCTTTGCCGAGGATGCGCAGGACTTCCGGCTCAGGAGCGG
>JBEKZG010000238.1:0-6052 GCA_049510095.1 Occallatibacter sp. | reverse complement strand
AGACACCACTGAGATTTTTGAGGTGTTTGGGCATCTGAAGCCGGGAGTAACTCCCGCCCAGGCCATGGCCGATGTGGACTCTGTGGGCGCGTATTTGGAAAAGACTTATCCAAAGGAAATCGCTCACCGCAGCACCATCCTTGACCGCGAGGGTTTGACTTCTTTTACCAATGGGGCGCATGCATTCGTTGCTGGATTGATGCTGCTGGCTGGCTTGATTCTGCTGGCTGCATGTGCAAATCTCGGGAGCTTGTTTGCCGCGCGCGCTGCCGATCGTTCTAGGGAAGTAGCGCTGCGCCTCGCGCTTGGTTCGAGCCGCAAACGCATCCTGCGGCAATTACTCACTGAAGCCGTGCTGATTTCACTTGCCGGGGGCACCGTTGGCGTGCTGGGCAGCGTCGTGTTGTTGCGCCGGCTAAGCGTTTGGCAGCCTATTGCCGGGGCTCCAATTCATCTGCCCGTTACTCCCGATGCAATGTTGTATTGGTTCGCTCTGGTTCTGGCTCTGGCCAGCGGATTCCTCTTCGGCATTGTTCCTGTTCGCCAGGTGCTCCGGGCCAATCCGTATGAGATTGTCAAAGCCGGTTCCGGCGCCAGGATCGGGCGACGCCTGACCGTCCGCGACGTTCTGCTTGTTGTTCAAATCGCCATCTGTGCCGTTCTTGTCACGTCGTCCATGGTAGCCGTGCGAGGTCTCGTGCGCTCGCTGCACAGCAACTTCGGCTTCGAGCCGCGCAATACCATGCTGTCGAGTGTAAACCTGGCAACGGCCGGGTACAGCGGCGATCAGATACCTGCGATGCAACGGCGCATGATCGATGCGATGAAGACCATTCATGGCGTGGAGGCCGCGGGTTTGGTAAATGGCTATCCGCCCCTCGTCTATGGCGCCGGCACAAAAGAAAGTGTGTTCAAGGAAGATACCGGCGACCTCAAAGCGACCAATGCGGCGATCATGCCCTACCGGTACGACGTTTCTCCCGGCTACTTCGATGCGGCTGGCACAAGCTTGCTGGCAGGCCGGAGCCTCTCCTGGCATGACGACAAGAACGCGCCCGCAGTTGCCGTCATCAATCGAGAGTTTGCCGAAAAGATCTTTGGCTCGGTCACCAACTCAGTGGGCAGAAATTACAAGCTTCAGGATGGGACGCGCGTCCAGGTGGTGGGAGTCGTCGAGAACGGGAAATACCAGGTTCTGACGGAAAATCAGGAACCAGCGATGTTTCTTTCATTTCTGCGATCGCCTTTGAGCTGGGCCTATTTTGTGGTGCGCTCGAAACGCGATCCGCAGGAACTTGCGGCGGCGATGAGGAGCAAGATACGTGAGGTCGACACGGGGCTCCCCGCCGACGCGCAGAGTTGGACCAGTCTGCTGGACACCGTGCTGTTCCCTGCCCGAGTTGCCACCATGGCGCTTGGCGTGCTGGGGATGATGGGCGCGGTGCTTTCGATTACGGGCATATTTGGGATGGCTGCGTACTCCGTGAGCAAGCGGATGCGGGAGTTGGGAATTCGCACGGCTCTTGGAGCGCAACGAAAGGAAATATTACAGGCAGCGCTGGGACGGCCGTTGAAGCTGCTGGTGATTGGCTCGGCAGGGGGATTGGCCCTTGGAATTTTGGCGACCCGGGTGCTTGCGTTCATTGTGTACCAGGCGACTCCACGCGATCCGCTGGTGCTGAGCGGCGTTGTTCTGGCGATGTTGATACTGGGACTCATTGCGACGTGGATACCGGCACAGCGCGCGCTTTCGGTTAATCCTCTGATGCTGCTCCGGGAGGAATGATGACGATCAGACTTTGGTCTTCGGCCTGGAGAAGGTGTCGGTCTTGAGGATTTTGCCGCCCTCCTGAATGACGTAAAGGCGGTTCACGTCCAGGTCTTTGAGCGTGTCAACGGCGCCGGATGGCCAGCGGATCTCAAACAGATCGACTTTCTTGGCATCGCCCAGGCCGAAGTGGATGCGCAGGTCATTCGCGGAGTAGTAACTGTTGCAGGAGCGGATTTCTTCGATTTGAACGAGCGCGCTTCCGGGCTTAGCATTGAGCAGGGGCGTATTCGTTTGTGCTACTACTTTGAGGCGTGCGCCAATGCCGCTTCGGTTGGACTTGACGCCGACCACGCGGATCTTGATCCAGCTGCGATTCAGGGTCGACGTGCAGTGGAGGAGTTGCGGAGGAGCATTGACGCAGTTAACGATGGCGTCGAGGTTTCCGTCGTTGTCGTAATCGCTGACAGCGAAGCCGCGGGCTGGCACGGCGGCGGTGATGCCTGCGCCGCCGGTGAGGCTGACGTCTTCAAACTGACCGTTACGCAGGTTGCGGTAAAGGTATTTACGCTCCGCATAGGCGGCATCGACCTGGGTGCCGTCGACCTCAGGATAGACATGGCCGTTGGCGACGAGGATGTCGAGCCAGCCATCGTTGTCGATGTCCATGAAGCTGACGCCCCACCCGAGTAGGCGCGTGTTGATGCCCAACCCCGCCTGATAAGTCCGGTCGTCGAAGGAACCGTCGCCGAGGTTCATGTAGAGGGAGTCGGTATCGCCGGCGAAGTTGGTCTTCACAATATCGAGTAAGCCATCGCGATTGTAGTCGCCCACGGAGACGCCCATGCCGGCCTGCGGCTTGCCGTCGGGCGAGTAGGCGACACCAGCCTCAATGGCCTGGTCTTTGAAGGTGCCATCTTTCTGGTTGACGTAATAGGTGGCGGATGTGGAGTCGTTGGCGACGTAGATGTTGGGCCAGCCGGTATTGTCGAGATCAGCAGCGGCGCAGCTCAAGGCATACGTGCCAAGCGTGCCGTTCATACCGGCTTTCGCGCTCACATCGGTAAATGTGCCGTCACCATTGTTGTGGTAGAGCAGGTTTTTTCCGCCTTCAAGGCCCGGCGGGCCGCAGGCTACCTGGATGCCTTTGTAAGTGCAGTTGGCATCTTCAGGGAGCGGGGCGGTTTTGACGTCGAAATCAATGTAGTTGCCAACGAAGAGATCGAGATGGCCGTCCTTGTCGTAGTCAAGGAAGGTGCAGCCGGAGTTCCAGCGAAGACTGGATTGGAGGAGTCCGGCTTCCTTTGTCACCTCGCTAAAAGTCCCGTTGCCGTTGTTGCGGAATAGAGCGTTCTGGCCATAGTAGCTGACGAAAAGATCGTTCCAGCCGTCGTTGTTGTAGTCGCCTACGCAGCAGGCCTGACCCCAACCGGAACGAGCGAGGCCGGCTTTCAGTGTTACATCGGTGAATGTGCCGTCGCGATTGTTCTTGAAGAGATGACAGACAGGCTCCTGGCCTTTGGGAAAGCCTTCAAATCGCCAGCCGTTGACGAGAAAGATATCGACCCAATCGTCGTGATCGTAATCAAAGAACGCCGCGCCGCAGCCAGTGGTTTCAAGCAGGTATTTGTTGCGGTGTTCGCCTCCGTAGATGGTCTTTACGTTGAGGCCGGCCTGCTTGGCGACATCAGTGAACTGGACGCCGAGCGGGGTGCCGATTACCGGCGATGGCATACCTTTGGGTGCGGGGCGGGCTGGCGCTTCGTAGGCCGGGCGCGAATTGCCGGAGGGCTTGGGGGCTTTGGATTCCTGCGGGTGCGACAGACCAAACGCAGGACTGGCGATGCGAAGGATTTCTTCGAGGGGCAGGACAAGGGCTGTTCGCGATAGGGACTTGAGAAGCTTGCGGCGAGTGAAGGGCAAAGCCAGATCTCCGCGGGCCGCGCAGAGCTGTGCCCCGCAGACCCGGGTTCGGAGCGCGACCCCAAAGAGGGAGTATAGACGGTAACGCACGAGGAGCGCTTTCGATCAAACGAATAAGCGAACTGCTCGCCAGTTCAATTTCCGGCGAGCTGCTCGAGGAGCGTGTCGAAGTCTTCGAGGTGGGAGTACTCGATGATGACTTTGCCGCGGCCACGGCGATCTTCGATGTGGACTTTGAGGCCGAGGGCGCGCTGGAGTCGCTCCTGGACCGCGCGGACGTTGGGATCGACGGACGGCTCGGGTTTGGGATCCTTCTTGGTGGCTTTCTCGGGGTGAAGCTGGCCCTGGACGTAGGTTTCAGTTTGGCGAACGGAAAGCGCCTGGTCGACAATTCGCTGGGCAGTCTTCTCCATTTCTTCGCCATGCTCGAATGCCAGCAGCGTCCGAGCATGACCGAAACTTAGCTCGCCGGACTCGACGCGAACCTGCACGGATGCCGGTAACCTTAACAAGCGCAGGAAGTTGGCGACCGAGGCGCGATCTTTGCCGGTGCGGTGCGCCATCTGTTCCTGAGTCATGTGGAACTCGCGCGAGAGGCGCTCGAAGGCGCGGGCCTGCTCCATTGGGTTGAGGTCGGCTCGCTGGAGATTCTCGACGATAGTGATCTCCATCGCCTGTTCGTCGGAGACCTGGCGCAGAATGGCAGGGACGGTGGTCTTGCCCGCAATCTGCGAGGCGCGCCAGCGGCGTTCGCCGGCGATGAGCTGAAAGCGGCCGTTCGGGAGGGGGCGGACCAGGATGGGCTGGACTACACCGTTGGAGGCGATTGAGGCGGCCAGCTCAGCGAGCTGCTCCTCGTTGACCACGGAACGGGTCTGGAAGGGGTTGCGATCGATCAGGTCAAGGCTGATCTCGCGTGGCCTGCCGCCTTCCGCTTCGGCGACGGGAGCTTGCACCCTGGGAAGAAGAGAGTCGAGGCCTTTGCCGAGAGCGCGGCGCTTGGGATCAACGGCGGCGATGGTCATAATTAAAAATCCTCAACACCAAGGAAAAAATACAGAAGTGATTGAAAGTTGGCTTTGTGGAGTTCAGCCGGATGATTCGGAGAATTGAAATATGGAGCGGCGCTCAGGAGTATGGCCAGAAGCGGACCGCGGCAGGCGCGGGGGCTGGCGCCTGCGCTGCTCCCTTCCGCGCAGCGCTACGCGGGCTCTCTATCTGATTGCGAGTGAGAAATTCCCTGGCGAGCTCGAAATAGGCCTCGGTTCCCCTGGAACGGGGATCGTAGAGCGCAACGGGCTTACCGTGGCTGGGCGCTTCCGCAAGCCGGATATTGCGGGGAATCACAGTGACATAGAGCCGCTCGCGGAAGTACTCACGGAGCGTGCCGGTAACTTGTTGAGCGAGGTTGGTTCGGTCGTCGTACATGGTCAGGAGGACGCCCTCGATGCTGACGTCTGGATTGAACGACGCGCGGACGCGCTCGAGCGTAGAGATGAGTTCGGTGACTCCCTCGAGGGCAAAATACTCGGCTTGCATGGGCACAATGAGGGATTCAGCAGCTACGAGGACATTCAGGGTGAGGAGGTCGAGCGCGGGCGGGCAATCGAGGACGATGAGATCGAATCGATCCTGAATCGGTTGCAAGGCGCGGCGAAGACGCAGAGCGCGATCGGAGGCCGTAGCCAGCTCAACGTTGGCGCCGGTGAGGTTCTTGGAGCCGGGAAGATGCCAGAGCAAATCGATCTCCGTGGGGAGGATGACTTGGACGGCAGGGACGTCGCCCACGAGGACGTCATAGATGGAGTTGCGGTTATCGTCCCGTTGGAAGCCCATGCCGGAAGAGGCGTTGGCCTGAGGGTCGCAGTCGACAAGCAGGACTTTGAGACCTTCGAGCGCGATGCAGGCGGCCAAGTTGATAGCCGTGGTGGTTTTGCCAACTCCGCCCTTTTGATTGACAACGCCCAGAATTCGTCCCATGGGATTCAAGAGTAACGGTTAGGGAGGGTTGAGGGTAGCGAATAGCGCTGTGGAGAACGCGGCCAAGCTGTGGAAAGCGACTATGCACAGCTTTGTGGACAAGGGCGGAAGCGATTGAAGTGAAAGGGGTTTCCTATCAACGGGCGGAGTGGCACGAAAAGGCGGGAAAAGAAGCCGTCGGTGGAAAACTCCCGAGATTTAGAGGCTGGAACGAATGGGTTTTGGAGGCTAGTCAATCTGGGGTTTCGGAAGGGATTCGGATGTTTCTTGGGGGTCTGTTGATTGTTCCACGTGGAACAACACGAGTGTTCAGGTTGGTTTTGATGGTATGGCGATGTTCCACGTGGAACACTTCGACACCTAATCACTCCGCGGCGACAT
>JBEKZG010000237.1:0-6078 GCA_049510095.1 Occallatibacter sp. | reverse complement strand
ACTGAAACTAAGTAACTTAAAGTTGGTGGAGGCGGCGGGAGTCGAACCCGCGTCCGAAATCGCTGTCAGCCAGGAGAGTTCATGCTTTGTCCGCTTCCTTTTGGGTTCGCTTCATACACTCAGAACGGACAAGATGCGCAGAAAGCTAGTCCGATGATCTCGCGGTTGCAACACGGACCGAGCCGCAACCGCCAGCCTACTGTATGACGTCCGCTCACAGCCCGCAGGTAAAGCCGTGGAAGACGGCAGCTTAGTTAATTAAGCTGCAAGTGCCAGATTGTCGTTGGCAACTTTTGTTTTGCAGGCGATTACGGGTGCCCACACCCCGACATGTCTCCTCAGCCGCAATCGATCCCGTCGAAACCGTGACGCCCCCATTTTGCCGACCCCCGGTTAGATGACAGGAGCCCGGGTTTGGGTGCGAGCCGGTGCAACTGGCTCGTACTGCAATCTTCATTCTACTCGTTTCGCAGCTTTCGGGCTGACTGATTCCGTCAGAGATTGAGGCTCAGTCGCTACCGGCTGGACGCTCTTCGATCTCCCCGCGTTTTCTGCACCGAGCGGTTGCGAAAGATCGCAGCTAGTTTGGTCAACCTTCTTGGCGGTTCCGAACTTGGAGAACGGCAAGAAAACAGAAACCGCAATTACAACAAGTAGGAGCCCAATCTGGGGCCAAAAGGCCCACCTACGTTTGAACCCGTTCCAAATCTTCGCGACGAGATGTCCATTATTACGCGCTTCCTTCGCGAAATCGCGCTCGAGAATTGCACTGGGGAGTTGCGGACCTAGCATATGGCAGATCTCATTGTAGATAGCGTTCAGTGCATCCCGATCAAAAATGTTCCTCTTTTGCAGTTCGCTGTGATACCAAAAGGAGAATCCAAATACAAGGATCAGCACCCCAATCCAAGCCCATTGTTCCATCGGAGTTAGATGTAGCTGGAACTGAAGGTAGGCAGCGTCAATAGCGCCTACCAATCCAATCGTTCCGAAGTAATTCTTCCATTCGTGATCGCGCCGAGTGTTAAGCGCGGAAAACCTCTTGTCATAAAGAAACTGAAGCCGATCCAACTTGCGGTCGTTCATAGTTCTGGCTACCCTTCGTCTACTGCCTCTCGAGGTCGATGCTCTCGTATTCGTGGCGGGCGATGGCGGCGCGAATCTCCGCCGGGCTCTTTCCTAGCTTGGTCTGCTCGTAGGCGTAGAAGCCTTCTTTGGCGCAGGTGGAGCACTCGGTTCCGTGAAGGGTCTCAAAACAGCTGCGCAGGCTGGTGTGGCCCAGTGCCCGATCGCACCTGCAGTTGCAGGGAAGCTGATAAACCACGTTCCCCACTTTGGCCACCTGCTCGTAGACATGTTTTTGCCAGGGGTACTGGAAGTTTTCTCCAGTCAGCTTTGCGCCAGCCAGGATTGGGGGCAGAGCGCTGACCTTGAGGGGCGCGGCCAGGTGATAGGCGGGAACGTCATTGGCGGGGTTTGACCACTGGGCGTAGCTGGCTGCGGTGAGAATAAAAACGGCCAAGCCCAAAACCCAGCGGCGATTCAAGCGATTCATCCAATAGTTCCGATTGGTCATGCGGTGTACTCTCAAATCTATTTTAGACGCGACCGGGGAAGGGGAGTCACTTCGGCTCATGAAAGCGCAGTGGAGAAAGCGCCAGGTACGGAGGCGAGGGCCGGATTCATTTTCGCAAAAAAGACGGCACGAACGGTCTTGCTGTTCGTGCCGGGAGGCCAGTGACGCAACTTACTTCCAGCGCCGACGCGGCAACCTCTACCGCCTCCGTCACCGGAATATATACACCATAGCATAGATTGGGTTGAAGTCAAATACAAAAATCGAAATTTTTGTTTTTCTTCACCTGTGATCCTTTCTCCATTTCTTTGCATCTAAGGTAAAGTTCTCCAACCGCTTCAAGAGGCGTGCCAGTCCGCACGACAGGGTTCCACAAACATGACAAACTCTTTGGAATCTGGTTCTTCTGACACTCCACCAGCGCCTGCCAAGACCGGCCGCTGGCTAAAAGTGGGCGCGATTGCGGCGGTTTCGGTACTGACAGGCGGGCTGGCAGCCGCCTGGTGGTATCGAAACACACTGAAAAAGCTCAACCAAGCCGCGGAACAGATCCCAAATCCGGATTATGAGATTACCGGCGACGATTCCGACGATTGATCCTGACGGGCGGGGTTGGGCACCCAGCGCTAGACCAGCCGGTCGGCTCGCGCGGCGACGGCGAAGTCGCTGCGGGTTAAGCCGCCCTCGTCGTGGGAGACAAGGGCCAGCCGAACGCGGTTGTAGCGAATGTCGATATCAGGATGGTGACCGGCCTCCTCGGCCAAGTCCGCGATCCGGTTTACAAAGGCCACCGCGTCTGGGAAAGTCTCGAACTTGAAAGTTCGAACCAGCTCGCCACCCTCGATTTCCCAATCGGGGTGGGACTTCATGTGGGCAGCGATTTCATCCGCGGAGAGCAGGGGCATGGTTTTCTCCTTTTTTGCGCTGCACGGGATGGGTGCATCGATCTATTTGTTTTAGATGCCATCATCGGGCAAGGAGCGCATCGGAGTGAGACGATTTCAGCTGGCCGGGGAAATGGGGGGCTGGGGAATGTCGAAGGAGGAAAAGCGCTTATTCTGGCCAGTAATTTCAGAGCGCAATTCGTGCCAGAGCTCATTGGGAATTTTCAAGAAGACCTCCACGACGGCTGGGTCGAACTGGGTTCCGGAACATCTCAGGATCTCGGCGCGGGCGGCGTCGAAGCTGCGCGCCTTGCGGTAGGGGCGGTCGCTGGTAATGGCGTCCAGGGTATCGGCGACCGCGAAGATGCGTGCGCCGATGGGAATCTCGCCTCCGTGGATTCGGGTGGGATAGCCGCCGCCGTCGTAGTGCTCCTGATGCGCGTAGACAATCTCCGCCGCTTCGGCAAGAAAGGGGATCTTGCGCAGCATGTGATATCCGCGCGTGCAATGGTCGCGCATCACCTCCTGCTCATCCGCGCTCAGGGTACCGGGTTTGCGCAGGATTTCGTCGGGAATGGCCATTTTGCCGATGTCATGAAGAAAGGCTCCGCGGGCAATGACCTTGATCTCCGCCGGGGTGATGCCGATGGCCCGCGCCAGGGCTATGGTGTAGGCGGTGACGCGCTTGGAATGGCCTTCGGTTTCAGAATCCTTCAAATCGAGCGCGTCGCCGAGAGCCTCCAGCGTCACATCGTAGGAGTGTTCGAGGTCTTCCATGGCCTGGCGGAGCATCTCAGTGCGCGCTCGCACCACTTGCTCGAGGTTCTGCTGGTAGTTGTGACTCTCCTGGAGCGCCTGCCGGTGTTCCAGCGCCCGCTGAACAGTCGTGACCAGCTGTTCCCTCTCAAAGGGCTTCAACAGGTAGTCGTAGGCGCCCCGGCGCATGGAGTCGATGGCCACGCTTATATCGTGAATCGCGGTCACCATGACCACGGGCAGATGCGGCTGCTGGGCGTGGATGCGCTCAAGCAAAGCAATCCCGTTCCCATCCTGCATGACGATGTCGGTCAACACCAGATCGAAAGGGTTCCGTTCGAGAAACTCAAAAGCCTCTCGGCCGGAGGACGCCATTTGTACGTCGTATCCCTGGCGCTCCAACGTGGCGCCGATCATGGAGCGGACGTGGGCTTCGTCATCTACCACCATAATTCGTGCCGCCTGACGCGACCTCGCGGATTTGCGCGCATCGGTCGCTACGCGTGCATTAACTGTGGGTTTGATTGCCCCGATGTCAGCCACTTTCAATGCCAACCCTGTCTCCCCGGATCTGCGGCAATCATCTCGGTGACCGCGAAGATCTCCTACCTGAAGCCATCACAACGGCGACATTCGCTCAACAGCATGACACCAAATGAACCAATCGATCAATCAACTGATCGCGCGGACCTGCCCGCTCCCAAAAGCTCACTTTGCCTGAATCACCTTCTCCGGCTCCGCCAGCCCCTGACGGTCAATCCGTCAAAGATAAAGTTTTCCCGACCCGACTACCGCGACTCAACTGGAGCTGTGACAAGCCCGATGAGCCAGTTTGATTCCCTAGATACGTTTATCACGAGTTGATGGAAACGTGAACAGAGATTCATCGTCAATGTTGAACCCAAAAGCGGAAATTGTGTTCCATTTTTGTATCTGCAGGAAAAGTTCTTTGGAACCCGGACGTTCCGGACGTTGTGAGATGACCCTACGCCTTGGCGTGCGCGCGTGCAACCGGACTGCGAAATGAGGCCGGATTTTGGGGTGGCGACGGTACGGAATTGCATTGGGTCACCTTTTTGGCCGGCTTCAAGGTTCGATGATACCGGCAAACAAGGTTGGGGGCACGGCTAGCTTGGTGGTTTCCGCAGCGCGCGCTTTGCGGCGACCCAGCCTTCCCTGGTGATCTGGTGTGCCCGGCCCACTGCCAATGCGCCGGCTGGGACGTTTTTGGTGATGCAAGAGCCTGCTCCGATGTATGCCCCGTCCTCAACCGAGACCGGAGCCACCAGGGTGGAATCGCTGCCCACAAAGACATTTTTCCCGATATGCGTGACATGCTTTCGAATTCCGTCGTAGTTACAGGTAATGGTTCCGGCCCCAATATTGGTGCCTTCCCCTACCTCCGCATCGCCCAGATAGGTAAGATGGCCGGCCTTGACGCCCTTGTGGAGGCGCGCTTTTTTGGCCTCGACAAAATTGCCGATGTGAACATCTTCGCCGATCTCGCATTCCGGCCGCAGGTGGGCGAAGGGGCCGATTCTGGCTCCATTGGCCACCGTGCTCTCAGCCAGCACGCAGCTCTGGCGAATGAGCACATCGTCGCCCAGGGTGCAGTTCTCGATGACCGAATAAGACCTGATCCGGCAATCCGCGCCGATTCTGGTGGAACCCAGTAACTGCACGAACGGCTCGATGATGGTGTCGGCGGCTACCTCCACTTCGGCGTCGATCACGCAGGTCTCCGGACGGAATATGGTAACCCCGGCGGACATAAGGCGGTTGGCGGTTTCGGCGCGCAGGGTCGCGTCCAGAACCACGAGTTCCGCGATGGTGTTGGCGCCCAGCACCTCTGCGGCCTGGGGAGCCTGGATGGCGACGACACTTTCGCCGGCGGCGCCGAGCAGGCCGGCCATGTCAGTGAGATAAAGCTCCCCGTGCGCATTGTTGGCGGTGAGTTTGTCAAGATGCGCCAGCAGCGGAGCGGTTTGGAAGACATAAATCCCGGAGTTGATCTCCCGCAGAGACTGTTTTTCCGGCGTGAGCGCCTTCTGCTCCACGATTGCTTCGACCTCTGGCGACTCCGGCGCGCAGCGAACAATACGCCCGTAGCCGAAGGGATTTTCGGGGACAGCGGTCAAAATAGTCATGGCCGCGCGCTGGGTCCGGTGGAACTGCCAAAGTTGGTCGAGTGTCTCGGGCCGGATCAACGGCACATCGCCGGAGAGGACCAGGATGTTTTCATAGGCTGCTACAGCGTGGCTGGCGCACTGGATGGCGTGGCCTGTTCCGCGCTGCTCCGGCTGTTCGACAAAGCGGATTCCCGTCGCGGCGACGACTGCCTTGACCTGCTCCGCCTGGTGACCTACCACGGCAAAAATATCGCCGGGAGCCACAATCTTGCTTGCGGCGGCAATTACATGACTCAGAAGGGGCTTTCCGCCTATTTCATGCAGGACTTTGGGGCGGCGAGACTTGAGCCGGGTGCCCTTGCCGGCGGCCATAATGACCACGGCTAACCTGGAGGGTGCTTCCGGGACGGGGATCCCGCTGTGCATCTCCTCGCTCACTGATTCTTCTCCGCCGGGCCGCCCTGGCCAGGCTGCATGCGTGGCATCGGGATGGTGATGTCGATTGGCTGCGCGGGTCCCAGATTCAGCTCGTCAAGGCCCGGCTTGATCTCCGGTCCATTGCCGACTACCAGCAGCGCCAGTTTTTCCGGGTGGATATATTTCTTAGCCACGGCGGTCAAGTCGGCCAGCGTGACCTTCTCCAGGTCCGCCTTGTATGTCTCCAGATAGTCCGCCGGATAGCCGTAGAACTCCAGGCGCTCCCGCTCGGCGAGCACCTTTTCTCTGGTGTCGT
>JBEKZG010000236.1:0-6078 GCA_049510095.1 Occallatibacter sp. | reverse complement strand
TGATCCCGGTGCAAACCAGCAAGGCCACAATCGAGGGCGGAACCCTCTTCGTCAGCTTCGGAAGGATCAGCAGAATCGCCAGTGTCCCCAACCCCAGCCCCAGCGCCGACGGATTCAGCGTCGCCCAGTGCTCCACCAGCAGCTTCATCCTGGGCAGAAATTCGCTTGGCACCGCGCCCGTATTCAGCCCGAAGAAGTCCTTGATCTGCGTGGAGGCAATCAGTATGGCAATGCCGTTGGTAAACCCGATGACCACCATCCGCGGAATGAATTTAACCGTCGCGCCCAGACCCGTCAGCCCCATCCCCAGCAGCAGAATGCCGGCCATCAGCGTTACCATGGCCAGCCCGCTCATGCCGAACCGCGCCACAATCCCCGCCACAATCACCACAAACGCCCCGGTCGGCCCGCCTATCTGTGTGCGCGACCCGCCCAGCGCGGAGATCAGGAACCCTGCCACAACGGCCGTATAGAGACCAGCCTGCGGCGTCACGCCCGAAGCGATACCGAATGCCATCGCCAGCGGCAGGGCAACCAGTCCCACCGTAAGCCCAGCCAAAACGTCATGCAAAAACATCTGTGAGTCGTATGACCGCAATGCCAGAAACGATTTGGGAACATTTGGATTGCTGAGGGACATGATAGTTCTCTTGATGGTACAGGGATCAGCGAATCCCGCCGGTGATCTAGCTCACGCGCCGCGGCCTAACCCAGCAACTTCTCGGCAATCAGCGCCGCACGCCCTTGCGGGTAATAGTTTTCATGCCGCCCTTCGAAGACGAACCCATGCCTTTGATACATCCGAATCGCATCCGCATTTTCCTCATCCACATGCAGCCAGATGCGCGCTGCCCCCGCTGCTCGAGCGGCCTCTTCGCTCCGCGTAAGCAATGCGGCGCCCACCCCGCGTCCGCGCGCCTCCGGCAATACCTCGATCGTCTGTAGATAGGCAATCCCCTCACCCGCCTCGCTCCCCCATTGCACAATGGCGAAGCCCGCCATCCGCCCATCTTCCTCCGCAATCCAGGTCGCCGCATCCGCGTCGCTCACAAGCTGCTTCATATACCGGCGTCCAAATCGAAGCGGCGTCTGAAAGCAGACTTCTTCAATCGAATAGAGCGAGGCAAAATCTTCCGGCTTGTACAAACGGTATTGCACAACCCAACTCTAATGCACCGGTATCGATTCGCGCCGCGTGCCCGAATGCAAAAGGCCACTCCGCTATGAGAGTGGCCTTTCCACTAAAGAAGCGACAATGAATCTAGACCTTAGGCTCCAGATCCGCGATCACATCGTAGAATCGCTGGTCCAGCCGCCGGTTCGTCGCAATCGCGACCTTGATCCTAATATCGGTGACGTCCAGCCCCTTGAGCACCGCGATCCGGCCCCACTTCTGATCGTGCACCATGTCGATGGCGTGCAACCCGTAGCGCTGACCTAGCACCCGGTCGCAGGCCGTGGGAACTCCCCCGCGCTGTGTATGCCCCAGGTTCACTGAGCGCGTTTCAAAGCCCGTCTTCTTCTCAATCAACTCCGCCAGCGCCTCGCCGATCCCGGAAAGCCGCGCATGGCCGAACGAGTCCACCTGCGCCGACCCAATCACCTGCCCAACCTCCGGCAAATGGCATCCCTCCGCCACCACCACCACGCCATAGTGCTTGCCGTGGTCGTAGTTGTACTTCAGCAGCGCGCACACGTGGTCGATGTCGATTTCTTTCTCCGGAACCAGGATCACGTGCGCCCCTCCGGCCACGCCCGCGGCATAGGCAATCCAGCCTGCGTCCCGGCCCATCACTTCCACCACCACCACCCGGTTATGCGAGTCAGCCGTAGTGTGAATACGGTCCACAGCCTCGGTGGCAATCATCACGGCGGTGTCGAACCCAAACGTCTGGTCGGTGCCGTTGATGTCGTTGTCGATCGTCTTCGGAACGCCCACACTGGGCACGCCGTGCTCGCTCAGGAACAATGTCACCGATTGCGTGTCGTCGCCGCCCAGTGCAATCAGCGCATCGATCTTGTTGATCTTCAGCACCTCCTGCACCTTCTCAATCCCACCCGGAATCTTTTTCACATTCGTCCGCGAAGAGTGCAGAATCGTTCCGCCCTTCAACTGGATCCCATCCGTATTCTCCAGGGTCAGCGGGATGAAGTTGTTGTCCAACACGCCGCGCCAGCCGTTCAGGAAGCCAATAAACTCATCGCCATAGTGGTTGATGCCCTTCTTCACGGCCGCATAAATCACCGCATTCAATCCGGGGCAGTCGCCGCCGCCGGTCAACAAAGCAACTCGCATTGTAAAATCTCCTCGTCGATTTCGCTCGGCCCCCTCCATATCGCCGGAGTGCGGCCACACCGGGAGCAGCCCCCCGAGTCCTGACGCCTCCGCCCGGTAACATGCCCGGCCTCGACGCCTTAGATAGTGTATCCCCTCCCTGTAAAGCAAAATCGTGACAGGGCGCACGATCGACCGGATATTTCACCGGCGCACTTCCTCCACGCGATTCACGCTTCATAATGGGATATGCCCGGAACCGGAGCTCTGATACTGCTGGCCTTTGCCAGCCTCGTTATCATCGTCTTGCTCGTGCTGCTCCAGTTGACGCGCGTCGGTTTCCTCGTCCGCACCACCATCCCCGACCGTCCCCGACGCCGCATGTTCATCGCTTCGGTTTCTTTCTTCCTCACGTTTGGCGGCGTCCGTTTGCTCGTCCGGCAAGTCGTCCACCAGGAAGGCCCTTTTCAGTGGGTCATGGTCGGCGGCCATCACATCCATCATCTGGTGTGGGGCATCCTCATCCTGCTGCTGGTAGGCTACGGCTGGCTGGCCGACCTTGGGCAGAAGCATACGGAGATATCTATCTTCTTCAGTCGGCTCATGTCCGTCAGCTATGGCGTCGGCGCCGCTCTCACCCTCGACGAGTTCGCCCTCTGGCTCAATCTTGAGCCCGGCGCCTACTGGACCCGCGCCGGACGCGAAAGCATCGATGCAGTCATCCTCTTTGGCAGCCTGCTCGCCATGGGCGCATGGGGCGCACCCTTCTTTCGCGGCCTCCACCGCTTCTGGACCAACCGCAATCTGGTCGGCAAAGAGCTAGGCAGGAGCCTTACCTATCCCGTTCGCCTCTCGCGGTTGCTTCGTCCGCGTAAAGCTCGGCGACCACCCCCGCGTATCGAACCATAATCGCCCGCCGCTTCAGCTTCATTGAAGGCGTCAACTCGCCCGATTCCTGCGTCCACTCGTCCGCCACCACCTTG
Source organism: Occallatibacter sp. (assembly GCA_049510095.1). Classification (GTDB taxonomy): domain Bacteria; phylum Acidobacteriota; class Terriglobia; order Terriglobales; family Acidobacteriaceae; genus Telmatobacter. Next base: position 2,820 of record JBEKZG010000236.1, on the reverse strand, counting down.
AACCGTTTCACCGTCTCAAAGTTGGCCAAACCGCCATTAACCTCGCGCACAATCTCCCCGTACAACGCAATCACGCGATCGTCGGCCACCAGCTCTGCGCGCGACTTCCCTTCAATTCCGCGATGCTTCGCCCAATCTTCCAGTGCCGCAAAATTCGGCGACAGCAGCGCCGAGATGAACTTGTGCTTGTCGCCCACCAGCGCAGCCTGCGCCACCAGAACATTGTTCTTCAGCTTGTTCTCAATCGGTTGCGGCGCCACCAGCTTCCCGCCCGAAGTCTTCAGCAGTTCCTTCTTCCGGTCTGTGATCGAGAGATACCCATCCGCATCCAGGTGCGCAATATCTCCAGTCTTGAACCACCCCTCCTCATCGAAGCACTCCGCATTGGCCTTGGGCTTCTGCCAGTAACCTTCAAATACTGAAGGTCCTCGCACCAGGAGTTCCCCATCCCCGGCCAGCTTCAGCTCCACGTTCGGCAATGCCTTGCCCACCGTGCCCATCCGCTGGTTCAGCGGCGTATTCAACGCAATCACGGGCGAGGTCTCCGTCAGTCCGTATCCCTCCCAAAGCGCTATGCCCACTGAAGCGAACCACTGTGCCGTGTCAATCCCCAAAGGGGCGCCCCCGGAGACAAAGATCCTGACCCGCCCGCCAAACGCCTCCATCACTTTGGAATAAACCAGTTTCTCCGCCAGTTTCCACGTCAGCGAAGACGGCTTGCCCCCGTGGTAAACCGTTTCTCGATACTTCGTGCCCAGCCCAACCGCCCATGCCAGAATCCGCTTCTTCACAGGCGAAGCCGCCGACCTCTGCTCCACCGCCTGCCGAATTTTCTCGTACACCCGCGGCACGCCCACCAGCACCGTCGGTCTGATCTCCTTCATCGCCTGCGGAAGCGTGTCGAACTTAGAGCAATACGCCACCTGCGCACCATACAGATACATCACATAATCCAGCGCCCGCGCCGTAATGTGCGAGAGCGGCAGGAACGAAATGCACGCATCCGACGAATTGAAATCGAACTCCGCTGCGGCGTAGTTCTGGTTTGAGGCAATGTTCCCGTGCGTCAGCGCCACGCCTTTGGGCTCGCCGGTTGTTCCGGACGTGTAGATCAGCGTCGCCAGGTCCTTCGGTTTCACCGCGCGCACCAGCGCATCGAACACCGGGTCATGTTCGCTGCCACGCTCATCGGCGCCCGCCATCAGCGACTTGAACGCAATCGCATCGGCCGGCGCACCGGAGTCCATCATCACGATGCGCTCCAGCGGAGTCTGTTTGCGCACTGCGTTCAGCTTGTCGAACTGCTGCCGGGTCGAAACCAGGGCGATGCGGCAGCCCGCATCCCGTATCAGTTCCGCCACCTGCTCACCTGTCAGCGTGGGATAAATCGGGACATCCGCCGCGCCAATTGCCAGAGTGGCAAAGTCGCTCACCATCCACTCCCAGCGGTTCTCGCAGATCAGAGCAATGCGGTCGCCCTTTTTTGCGCCCCAACTCAGAAAGGATTCCGCCAGTGCCCGGACCCGCTGGTAGATCTGGTCAGAAGCAATCGACTGCCATTGTTCAAACTCGTCCTGCCAAAGCACCGCACGCGGGTTGGCTGCTTCGGCAATCCGGAGAAAAAGGTCATTGATGGTAGAGATCGGTGCGAAAGTTGTCATTTGATTCGAAATTGGAAACGTCGGGAACGATTCTTTGTGGCCATCCGAGAGTGTATCAGTGAAGGCGAATGCATCGTTTTAAGAACCAGTTGACCAGGCCCTCCAGATCCACCATTCCCCTTTCAATATCCTCCAAACATTGTAGATTCAGCCCTTCGGAACCGCTTCACCACGGTTTACACTGAACTTTGAGCGAAGAGATTTGACTTCCCTTTTGTCCGTTCAGGTTTCCGCTCGCCGACGATGCCCAAACCTACACCCGCTTTGTCGCCCAGCGAACCTGATCCGGCGTTGCTGAAAAAGCTGGAACCTATCAAGCGTGTCTGCGTTCTGGTTGTCACCTTAGTTTCTGTGGTCACTCTCCTTTGCTGGTATCTCCCCGTTCTGGGCAACAGCCTGCCCGGCCACTGGAAGCTGATGACTGCCGAGACCGCCGTTGGAGTGCTCCTGAACGCGCTCAGTATCGAGTTCTCCGCCCCCCGCTATTCCAACCGAACCCACCGGCTGAGCCGGCTGTTCGCCCTCCTCGCAACAGTGTTAAGCATGGCGATTCTTGCCGAATACGCGCTTCACGTCTCAGCCGGTTTTGAGCGCCTATTCCCCTTCGATCCCAACTCCCGGTCGCTTTGGCCGGGCCGTCCTTCGTCACAGACTGCAACCGGATTGGCCCTGGTCGGGATCACTGCGATGCTACTCCGGGTACGCGCCCGAATTGCCGTGCGCATCGCCGACGTTTGCGCAATCTGTCTCAGTCTTTTTGTGCTTGTGCTGGTTTCCGGAGAAATCTTCGGCGCACTCAAGATCTTCGGTCCGTCTCCAATCACCCGCACCTCGGTGCAAACACTGTTTTGCCTCGCGCTCCTCTCGCTTGCCGCTTTTCTTAGCCGATCTGAAGCCGGCGTCTTTTCCATCTTCCTCGGTCGGGGAATCGGCAGCAGAATTGCCAGGGCCCTCGGGCCCATTCTCCTGGTATTGCCGTTCTTGCGCGAAATCGGGCGGGCGCGCATCGCTCAATCTCAATTGCTCCCGGAGCATTATTCCACGGCCATCCTCGCCTCAATTGCCGCGGCCATGTCGTTCGCCTTCCTCATCGTTCTCGCCTGGTACATCAAATCCATGGAAGCGGAGATTCAAGACCTCTCCCTGCGTGACGAATTGA
>JBEKZG010000235.1:0-6084 GCA_049510095.1 Occallatibacter sp. | reverse complement strand
CCCCGGTCAAGGCCACGCAGATTATGGCAAATTTGAAGGTCGAAGTTGGCCCGGTGGAAGGTAGCTACCCCGGCATGTTGAAGTCTCGAGCTTATGAGTTGCGCTTGCCCGCAGACTGGCCACCTGTCGAGGTCAAGATCAACGGCGTCGTCCTGAAACCGGCCCATGGCATGGAGAAGGGCTGGAGCTATGAGGGCAATACGCTGACCACTGTGATTCCCGTGCCGAGCCATAGTGTTCTTGCAAAAGTGACGGTCGAGGTACGCCGCGCCGGCGAAACGATGCAGGACGACGACAAGCTCGATGGCTTTGCGGGAGCGATGACGCGGCTGCGCGCTGCTACGGAGGCTATGCACCAGACGCAGCCTGCGGCTGATGCACCGGATGAACTGATCGACGCGTGGCAGGCCGGCGATCGGATGAGCTATCACCCTGAAAACGCGCAGGCGGAAATCGCGCATTTCCACGAAGTGCTGCCAAGGGCGCAGGCCGCTGTGGCTGATATCGGCAAAGACTTTGCCGAACACTTGGAAGAGCGGATCAATCGCTACTCCCCGCAAAAATGGCTGCCCGGAGGCATCGACATGCAAGTCCAGAAGCAACGCCGGCTGGACGCCATGGCCAGAGCCCAGCGGCTGATGGACGAGGCGAACAAGTAAGCAATCTTGTAATTCGGGAATGCGGGATCGACGTCTCGCATCCCCGCATTGTTACGGGTGATGCTCTTCAGAACAGCAGGAAGAGCCGGCGGCCTTGATCTGCACAATTTCCGGCTGGACATAACCCTGCTTCGGATCGACCACATACCCGTCGCTGTATTTATCGTGATGGCGAACCCAGGCCATTGAAAAGCTCAGATCGTCTTCATCGCGACCTTTCGGTACATGATCGAGGAAGTTATAGGTGCCGACAAAGATATCGAGCCCGCGCTCATAACTCGAATAGGTGTGGAAGATATCGCCGCTGGGGTCTTTCGCGAAGACACTGAGGCCCGGGCCTTCTTCGCTGGGAAATTCCGTCTGCCTGTAGTTGTACTCAACCTTGCCCTTCGCCCTTTGCTCCGGCGTGAAGGAGACATGATAGTCGTAATTGAAATCGGTGGCGAAAGAAGAGACCCATTTGAAGCGCCAGCCCATGCGCTTCTTGAAGGCTTCAATCTCCGCGATAGGAGCGCGGGAGATCACCGCCAGCGTGACATCGCGATTGGCGAGGTGGATGGTTGTGCCGTCGAAATGGTCGGCCAGATAGGAGCAGCTTGGGCAGCCTTCGTTCCATCCAGGGCCGAACATGAAGTGGTAAACGATGAGTTGGCTGCGATTGCCGAAAAGATCGGCGAGAGTTTCCTTGCCGCCGGGACCATCAAAGACATAGTTTTTGTCGACCTTTTCCCAGGGAAGCTGGCGGCGTTGGCGGCTTAGTTCGTCGCGCAGGCGGGTGAATTCCTTCTCCTTCGCAAGGAATTCCTTGCGTGCGGCAAGCCAGTCATCGTGTGAGACGACTTGCGGGTGCTCAATTGCGGTCATGGTGCTGGACATTTTGATCCTCCTCCGCTTCTAGTTCTGTGGGGATTTCGTTGGCGATCGCCTTTCCATAGATCTTCCTATAGGCAATCGCCGCAAGGGCGCTTCCAGAGGTAGCTTTCGCAGCCATCAGCGCCGCCGCTGCAAGGCATACTGGGCACATGATCTCCTCCTATTCAGCCGACAACGCGCGGCCGGTTTCCGCCAGGTGCTATTGCGCTTCGGCGTGTTTGCGGACACGATCCAGGATCATGGCCCAACCCTTGTTTACGCCGCCTCTGTGGTCGTCCTGAATAAAGCCAAGCGCGGTGTGCCGGAATGCGATCAAGGTTCCGCCTTCCACTTCCTTCAGCCTGTATTGGACGTTCGAAAGCAAGGGGTATGAGGCGAAAAGCGGTCCGCAAATCTCAAGCAATGTGGGCCGCTTGATGGCTTGCACATGGCCCCAGAGATGGCCGTTGTTGTCGCCGAGGTCGCGGAACCACCGGCCGCCGGGCCAGGGTTCAATCTTCATCGGCATGGGGTCGCCTGGGCCTCGCTCGTTGTGGGGGCCGATCTGTTCGAGCAACGCTTCGAATGTGACTGCCAGGGTCGCGTTGACGTGGATTTCCTGCTTGATATCGAGAGTCAAGTTTTCAATGCTGAGTGCTGCTGTGCTCATAAATCCTCCTTGGGTTAGTTCTTTTGGGGGTCAGTTTTTTCGGCGATCAGTTTTTGGGAATGAATTGGCTGGATTTGGAATTGCCTGGAGTTCCTTCATCTTTTCCTCGGCACGCTGCTTAACGCCGCCCAACTGGTGCCGCCAGTATTGCTCGAATGTCGCCGCCCACTCATGCAGCGGCCGGATGGCTTCGGCGTTGGTTCGATAGAGCCGATGGCGGCCGTTGCGCCGCACATGAACCAGGCCCACATCCCGCAGCACGCCCAGGTGTTTTGAAACCGAGGGCTGATCGAGACTCAATGCGTTCACAATGTCTCCGACCGGTCGCTCGTGATGAGCGAGGTAGGAGAGAATCTGCCGGCGGCGGGGCTCGGCAACTGCGTTGAAGGCGTCGGTGGTGGTGGCGGCTCTTGCCATGGAGAGAACATTACATTCCTATATGGGAATATGTCAAGCGCATTTCTTTTGCGGCATCCGGAAATTCTTTCCGGTTGGATGCTGGACGCGGCAGGAAAACGTTTGCAAGCAGCCGCCAGCGCAATTTAGGATTCGCGCTTATGAGAAATCCTGTTCGTTTTGTGCCCTGTGTTCTTCTTCTGGCCTCGCCATTGTTGTTTGCGCAAGCATCTGCCACAGCATTTGACCCGCAGGCTCCGACGCTGGGCATCAAGCCGGCGGCGGAGATTGACCGCGAGTGGCAGCAGTCAGTGAGCAAGTATGACGCCGAGCGAAATCGACTGCTGGCGATTGAGGAGAAGCAGGAGAACGACGGGCCCTATCGCGCGGACTGGGCAACGCTGATGAAATACGAGCAGCCGCAGTGGTATAAGGACGCGAAGTTCGGGATCTTTATTCACTGGGGGGTGTACTCGGTACCGGCGGCGACGAACGAGTGGTATCCACGGAACATGTACAGGCCGGGCGAGCGGGCCTACAAGAATTTTCAAGAGCACTTTGCGTCAAAGGACCCGGCAGAGAAAGATGCGAAAGGGTACAAGGATCTGATCCCGCTTTTCCGCGCCGAGCGATTTGACGCGACGGAGTGGGCGAAGGTGTTCAAGGAATCGGGCGCGCGGTACGTGGTGCCGGTTGCTGAGCATCACGATGGGTTCTCGATGTATGACTCGGGGCTGTCGGATTGGACTGTGGTGAAGATGGGGCCGAAGCGCGATACGCTTGGCGAGCTGGCTGCGGCAGTTCGCGGTCAGGGGCTGCATTTTGGGCTGAGTTCGCATCGCGCCGAGCACAACTTCTTTTACGACGGCGGGCGCGCAATTCGCTCTGATGTAAACGACCCTAAGTACGCTTCGCTTTACGGGCCGGCGCACCAATGGTTTGCGCCGGGAGGTGACGAGCACGGCCTTGAGAACGACTGGACCTATGTGAGCGAGGCATGGACGCGCGATTGGCTGGCGCGCGATACCGAGTTGGTGGAGAAATACAAGCCGGAGGTGGTTTATTTCGACTGGTGGATTGGGCAGCCGGTCTTTCGGCGGGCGGTGAGCCAGTTTGCCGCGTTCTATTACAACTTCGCAGTGGCCCACGGGTACCCGGGCGTGATCGACTTCAAGGATTACTCGTTGAACTGGAAGGCCGGGGTGCGCGACTTCGAGCGCGGGCAGCAGGATCACATCCTCGCCGAACACTGGCAGACCGATACCTCGATCAGCAATGCCAGTTGGGGTTACATTGAGCACGACACGTTCAAGTCGTCCGAGTTTCTGGTTCATCAGCTTGTGGACATTGTGAGCAAGAACGGCAACCTGCTGCTCAACTTTGGGCCGCGTTCGGATGGGACGATTCCAGAGGAGGTAAAGAACACGCTCAGGGAAATGGGAGGGTGGCTGAAGGTTAATGGCGAGGCTATTTACGACACCACACCCTGGACCACATTTGGCGAAGGCCCGACGCAGGTAATGGGCGGAGCGTTCCACGACACCGACACCAAGCCGTATACGGCGGACGATTTCCGTTTCACGGCGAAGGGGAAAGCGGTGTACGCCATCGGCATGGCCTGCCCCAAGGATGGCAAGGGCACGATTCACTCGCTGGGATGGGCGCATGAGGGGAAGTCCATTCCTATTGCATCGGTGGAGTTGCTTGGGTCGACGGATAAGGTCACCTGGGTGCAGGGTGCGGACGCGTTGAAGGTGACTCTGCCGGCTGGCGCGGCATGCAAATATGCGTATGCGCTGAAGCTGACGCCCGCGGCGCAATAAGAAGAGCGCGATAACGAAGTTGATGCGGAGGCCGGGCCTCGTGCTATGCTGCCGGTCATGAATGCCCATGCTTCCAACATTGCACCGAAAAAGGCTTGGTTCCTGCGGCTGATTCCGCCTCGGCCCACGTTTGACAAGGATCTGAACGAGCACGAGCAGAAGCTCATGACGGAGCACTTTCTCTACTGGAAGGGCCTGTTCGGGCAAGGGATCTGCGTCTTTGGAGGGCCGGTTTTCGATCCTCGTGGCGTTTTTGGCGTGGTGGTGGTCGAGAACGCAAATGAGGACGAGTTGCGGGAGATTGCCGACGGCGATCCGAGCGTAAAGGCGGGATTGAACCGGTGGGAAATTGCGGAAATGCGCATCACGTTTCTGCCCAAGCCGTGACCGCAACGCACACTCAGCTCGGCGTGCGATAGCATCCATTCATGGCGCTGGTGGAAGTGGACGCAGTTTGGAAGAGTTATCCCCGGCGCACGGGGCTGCGCACCGAATTACAACACGTGGTCGAGGATGTATCTCTCGCCATTGAAGCCGGGGAGACGCTTGGGCTGGTGGGCGAGTCGGGCTCCGGCAAAACTACACTGGCGCGGATGATTCTGGGTTTGGTCACGCCGAGCCGGGGCGTGGTGCGCGTGGATGGCATTGATGTGGCGCGGGCTTCAGGCGCGGAGATGCGTCGCTTGCGTCGACAGATGCAGCCGGTTTTTCAGGACCCTTATGCGGCACTGAATCCGCGCATGAACGTGTTCGACATCGTGTCCGAACCGCTGGTGATTCATCGGCGGGAAGCCGGGATCAATACAAGCCGGGCTGCGCTGCGAGGCAGGGCGATGGAGCTGCTGAAGGAAGTTGGGCTGGATGAGTCGGCGCTGGCACGGCATCCTCATGAGTTCTCTGGCGGGCAGCGACAGCGCATCAATATCGCCCGTGCCCTGGCGCTCCGGCCAAAGCTGCTGATTCTGGATGAGCCGGTTTCGGCGCTGGATGTGAGTGTAGGCGCACAGGTTGTGAACCTGCTGCGGCACTTGCAGCGGGACTATGGGTTAACGTATCTCTTCATCTCGCACTCGATGCCGCTGGTGCGCTACTTGGGCACGCGTATTGCCGTGATGCAGCGCGGCCGGCTGGTGGAGACGGGCGAGGCCGTGGCATTATGCGGTGAACCCCAGACGGCCTACACGCGGCAACTGATTGAGGCCACGCCGGAGTTGCCCGCCGGCGTGGCTTGATCCAATCGAGAAAGCCATATCTCTATTTGGTTGGCGGCGGGGTTGTGGCCGGCGGCGTTGCTGGAGCCGGAGGCGCAGCGGCCGTTGGCGGGGCTGAAGGTGCCGGCGACGGCGCCGATTTTCCGGGAGCAGCAGGTTGGCCAGGCGTCGCCGGCGAAGTTGCATTCGGAGCCGCACCAGTTGCTCCAGGGTGCCCGGGTGCACCGGGCATGGGACGCCCGCCGGGTGGCCCACCCATGCCTGGACGCCCAGGCTGCGTGGGCATATCGGAAACGTCCACCAACTCCACATCGAAGATGAGGTCGGACTTGGGCGGGATTCCCGGATGAGCGACCTCTCCCGGATGAGCGGCGGGACGATCGGGAATGTTGCGCGTTCCGTAGGCGATTTGCCAGGGAATGAACAGGCGGCGCTTGCCGCCAACCTTCATTCCTACAAATCCCTGGTCGAAT
>JBEKZG010000234.1:0-6090 GCA_049510095.1 Occallatibacter sp. | reverse complement strand
AACAGTGCGCCAACGAGGCGGACCATCTTCATAATTTGCCTGGGCTCATTCGTAATCTTCGACTGGATGAGCTCCTGTATTACTTCAATATTTCGCGCCCGGCATTTATCAACCTTGGGGGAAACCCTGTAGGGTTTGAGCCACTGTGGGCTGAACTTGAATCCATCCTGAAAGAAATGCAATCGAAGCAAGCGCGCTGAAGCTGACTTCAATCCTAAGACTGGCGTGGTCTCCGGGTGATCGCGTGAAGAAGTTGCTGAAAGAACTGTCCGTCACGAAGCGAAAACAGGCCCTGGTGCAAGCACAGCCAATCCGGGAAGATGCCCCAATCTTTCCCCGGAGTTTGCTGCTTAATGCGCGGAAAAGCGCACAATCGATTCATGCCCATCGAAACACCACAAATGCCTCAATTCCTTCACCTCCTACAACTCGCCAGGGATGAGCCCCGGTCCGTACCCAATTGCCTACCCCCACCCCCCTCCCCCCGTTTCGTTGAAAACAATAGGGTTACGCAATATACAGAAAAACACCCCATGAAAACAAACAACTTAAAATTAGGGCACCGACGGGAATCCGCAGTTTTAGGCGGAAAAGCGGCAGTTTTTGAGCCCAACCGAAGCCGTTCTATCAGTCAACGTCCTGTAGCCGGCCGTTCATGCGATTGCCTTGGGCGTGGTCTGGCCTCTGCGTTTCCAATCCCGCAAAAGCAATAAACTAATCGTGCGTTCGAGCAAGGAGTTCTTCATGCCCACCCAAGCCGAAAAAGCCGCCGCCTTCCAGGCCCTCCAGCAACGCCCCGAACCCCTCATCATCGGCAATCCCTGGGACGCCGGCACCGCGCGCATTCTCACCGGCCTCGGCTTTTCCGCGCTCTCCACCACCAGCGCCGGCCTCGCCTTTGCCCTTGGCCGCCGCGATGCCACCGCCAGCGTCACCCGCGACGAGGCCCTGGCCAACGCCCGGTCCATCGTCGACGCCACTTCGCTCCCAGTTGCCGCCGACCTCGAAAACGGCTATGGCCACACCCCTGAAGCAGCCGCGGAAACCATTCGTCTCGCTGCGGAAACAGCCGGCCTGGTCGGCGGCTCCATTGAGGACGCTTCCGGCGACCCAGCCCATCCCATCTACGACTTCCTGCATTCCGTCGAGCGCATAGCCGCCTCCGTAGCCGCCGCGCGCGCCCTGCCGTTCCCCTTCATGCTCGTCGCCCGCGCGGAAAACTATCTCCACGGCCGTCCCAACCTCGACGACACCATCCGCCGCCTGCAGGCTTATGAAGCCGCCGGCGCCGAGGTTCTCTATGCTCCCGGAATCACCCACCCGGACGCCATTCGCACCGTCTGTGCCTCGCTCAGCAAGCCAGTCAATGTACTCATGGGTCTCAAGGGCGCGCCGCCGCTCTCCGTCAAGGAACTGGGAGCCCTCGGAGTCCGCCGCATTAGCATCGGCTCCGGCTTCTGCCGCGCCGCTCTCACCGCCTTCCTCCACGCCGCCCGCGAAGTCAAAGACCACGGAACCTTCACCTTCGCCATCGACACGCTCTACATGTCTGAGCTGGTGGATCTCTTCGCCCCTTCCGCGCCAACTGAGGGATGAAGCTGTAAAAAGTAAGGAGTACAATAAGGCAGGTAAGGAGCTCATCGCCGTGCCAGCCGCCGCAAAAGCCACCACGACACAAGCCCTTCGTGCCACGCTCACCAGCAAGGGCCAGATCACAATTCCAGTCGAGGTCCGCAAATCCCTGGGCGTCAAACCAGGCGATAAACTGCGCTTTGAACCGCTGGAAAGCGGATTTCGCGTAGTTCGTGACGCCGAACAGAACGTCTTTGAAAAATGGCGCGGGATTGGAGTATCCGGTATGGCCCCTGGTCCGGAAGGTCTGAAGGCCTATATGCGTGAGCTGCGCGGCTACGATGAGTACGATGACAATCTCGCTTGATACCAACGTCGTCATCGCGTTGCTCAACGAAGAGCAAACCCTCAACCAGAGCGCGCTAGTCGCGATTGAACGTTCGAAACGACTCAGTAAGTTGGTGGTTTCTGGCCCAGTCTACGCGGAATTGATGGGCCTTCCCGCCAGATCGCAGCCTGCTCTCGACGAATTCTTCAGCGTCGGGGGAATTGAAGTAGATTGGCGCTTTGAAGAGGCCGTTTGGCGCGCGGCTGGTGTGGCCTTCCAAAGTTATGTCAAGCGAAGAATCGCGAGCACTGGCTTGTTGCCCCGCCGCATCTTGACGGACTTCTTGATTGGCGCGCACACATTGGTCAATGGCTACACTCTGCTCACGCTTGACCGAAGACACTTCGAAGCGTCCTTCCCAGGAATTCGCCTTGAATCATTCTGACGAATTGATCTTCTCCGCCCGCTCCGCAATCAAAACCGGAATCCCATCCACAACCGGAAACGCGCGCCCGCACTCCGCGCACACCAGCCGCTCCCCATTCACAGAAAGCTCGCCCCGGCAAGCCGGACAAGCCAACCACTTCAGCACAATCGGATCAATCTGAGAAGACTGAAAAGTACGGCTTGGTTCGTCCGTCATCGCTACTGCACGGTCGCATCGGGTTTGGCGCCCAAGTCGGCGGCAGGATTTGGGTTGGGCGGCGGTACAGGGCGCGCACGCTTTGCAACCCCGGCGAACTCCTGCTCAATGCGTGCGTTGGTCTCCGCCACGGCGAACTCGTATGCAACGCGAATGCCGTTGAAGATGGCCCGGTCGTTCGACGAGCCGTGGCCGATGATACACACACCCCGCACTCCCAGCAGCGGCGCACCGCCGTACTCCCTGTAGTCCAGGCGATGACGGAATTCGTTGAACGCCTTGCGTGACAACAACGCTCCGACCTGTGCCGTCACTGTGCGCGTCAACGATTCGCGCAGCACGTCGCGAACAAATCGCCCCACGCCCTCGCTGGTTTTCAGCGCTACGTTGCCAACAAATCCATCGCAGACAATCACGTCGGCCAGACCGCTGAAAATGTCGCGCCCTTCCACGTTGCCAATGAATTTAATCGGCAGGGCCTTCAGAAGCGGAAAGGCCTCGTGCGTCAGATCGTTGCCTTTTGTTTCTTCCTCGCCGATCGAGAGCAGGCCCACCCGCGGCGTGGCAATCTTCAGCACCGTCCGTGCATACATCTCGCCCATCACCGCAAACTGTTCCAGGTTATGCGGCTTGCAGTCCACGTTGGCGCCCACATCCAGCAGCACGCATGGATTCCCGGTAGAGCTCGGCATCGGTGTCGCCAGCGCCGGCCTGTCCACGCCCGGCATCGTGCCCAGCACCATCTTGGCCGTCACCATCGCCGCGCCCGTATTGCCCGCGGTCACAAATCCCGCCGCTTTGCCCTCGCGCACCATCTTCAGCCCCACGCGCATGGAGCTGTTCTTCTTCTTCAGCGCGGCCTGTGTCGCCTTTTCCTCCATGCCGATCCGCTCTGAGGCATGGTGGATCACGATCGGCAGGTCTTCATTTTCCAGATGTTCGTCCAGAAGATCGCGAAGCTCCGCCTCCGGCCCAATCAAATGGACCCGCACAGGCAGAGTCTTGCACGCGAGGATCGCTCCTCGAATCTCAGGCTCTGGAGCTTTGTCGGAACCTACGGCGTCAAGCGCAATGTCGATGAGCATGGCCTGCCCAGTCTAAAGCAGGAACTCGTTACTTCGCTGCTTCCTTGATGTCCAGAACCAACCGCTTCTTGTAAACGCCGCACTTGGCGCAGGCGCGATGGGGAAGCTTTTTCTCGTGGCAGTTGGGACACTCAGACAGGCCCACAGCCGTTAAAAAGTCGTGAGAGCGGCGGAGTGCGGTGCGGCGCGTCGAGTGACGCCTTTTCGGATTAGGCATGGTGCAATTCCTTTCGTGTCTCCGCCCGTTTCTCCACATCCACACGGATCCGGCTGCCTTCCAGCTCAGGCGGAACACCCTCAATCTCTTGGGGTTAGGTTCAGGACTTGATCCGGCTGCGGAGCCCAGCCAGCGCTTCCCAGCGGGGGTCGCTCGGACCCTCTTCGCAGTTGCACGGTTGGCTGTTGCGGTTCTGGCCGCAGCGCGGGCAAAGTCCCCTACAGTCAGGCTTGCACAGCGTCCTGACCGGCAGGGCCAAAAGCACCTGCTCCCGCAGCACATCTTCAAGCAACAGACTGTCTCCCTGATAATACCCGATTTCCGTTTCCGGTGCAGTAATTGAACGCTCCGGAGCCTCGGAATCCGCCTCCGCAGGCCGGAAAATCAGGTCGAACTCCGCACCCAGTGGAACGTTCACCGCTTCCACGCAGCGCGCGCAAGGAATCTCGAACTTGCCCTGAAAATTCCCTCGCAGCCGGATGTCGGCCACAATATCCTTCGGACCGCGGTGCTCATGCAACACCTCTGCCCGTCCCGCCGTAGCCAGTTGTCCAACCTGCGTTGCCTCTTCGCCAAGATCGACAGCCCCCGGACCCAGCTCCAGGTCGTATTCGATCGGCTCCCGCTCCAGATCGCTTACCTTGAATTCCATCCTTTGAGCCTACGGCGCAGTTACCCGCTCGTCAATGCATCTGACTAGTCCATTCCTGATCTCCGCAATCTGCATCGCATGCCGCGCCGGGTGCAGCGCCATCAGCAGCAACATCTCATAGCAGTTCAACGGGCGCGTGATAAGCGGATGTATGACCAGCCTGCTCCGTAAATCTCCACTGAACTCCTCCACATACCGCACCGTCTCCCGGCGCGCCCGCTCGAACCCTTCCATCGCCTTTTCCAGACCTTCGAATTCCCCTTTCGGCATCACAGCCTCGGGGGCCTCAATCCGGCGCAGACGATTGGTGGCGAGACCCTCAAGCTTGGCCTCCCTCGCCCGGTCCTCGTGCGATTCATCGCGCGGCGTCGCCTCCCTCAGCCTGGAAAGAAGCAATGTTTCCGACGCAATCATATGCTCAACGCACTCCAGGACTGACCAACTCTCCGGCGTCGGTCTAAGCCCCGCCAGAGATTCATCCATGCCATTCAACGCGTCCCTCAGCGCATCGCTCCCCGCCCGCAACCGGCGCAGAATCTCTTGCCGATCTGCATCGACCATCGCGCCGCCTCCTCCGTCACCCCATCGTACGCTTTGAATGTCTCGATTCCGGCATACGGAATCCCGCTAATATCCAATCGTCTCTAACGCGCCTTCGCCCCATCCGGCCCATGCAGATACCGCCCCGCAAACTCCAGGAACGCCGGCCAGTTCGGCGCCGGCGTATGCCCTCCGTTATGCTGCCGAAAACCAAGTTCTCCATTGATCAGCGGCGTCTCGATCGCCGGAAACTCCGCCGTTCCCAAATCCCTTTTCCCCAACAGCCTATACACAGGTCCGGCGGCCACTTCAGCCAGAAACATCCCTTTTGCATCCGCCCACCCATCCCCAGGCTTGCCCGGCTCGTTCTGCGTCATCGTGCCCGCGCCGATAAACACCGGCCGCGGCGCGCACAACGCAATCAGCTCGTGGTTGTCCACCGGAAGATCGCCCGGCGTCAGCGGTCCCGCATACTTCATCAGGTTTCCGCCCATCCAGTAGTAGTACTTCAGCTCGATATGGCCCAGCGGCTCCCCGTAAATATGCCGGTAAAGCTTGGCTCCGCCCTCGCCCGATGAGCTCGAGTACACGACCGCAAACCGCTGGTCGTAAGCCATCGCCACCAGCGCCGCCTTGCCCATCCGCGAGTGCCCCTCGATCCCCACCTTTCTCGCATCCACGCTCTTATCCGTCTCCAGGTAATCAAGCAACCGGCTCGCGCCCCACGCCCAGGCCTTCAGCCCGCCCCAGTCCTCCAACCCGCGCGGCTGCCCCTTGCTCATCAGTCCAATAATTCCCTCCGTCATCCCCCCGCCATCGTCCGCCTGGTAGCTGGTGGGCGACAGCACCGCGAATCCCCATCCCTTCGCCAGCACCTGCTGTTCCCATCGCTGCCCGTATTCGCCGACCGCACCCGATCCCGTCTCCGCAATCGGCCTCATCAATGAAGTCTTGAACTCATTCGCAAAAGCCAGCTCCACAATCACCGGGACAGGTCCCATCGCATTGGCAGGCGTCGTCAGCGTCGCATCGATAGTCACGCCGATCCGCGGG
>JBEKZG010000233.1:0-6113 GCA_049510095.1 Occallatibacter sp. | reverse complement strand
CAGCGCCTTTGGCGTGGAAGGTTCCCTCTTTGCCGGTGATTCCCTGAACGATCAGACGAGTATTTTTATCTACTAGGACTGACATGTTATGCCCCCACCTTTGCCGCTGCGGCAACGACCAGATTTGCTGCTTCTTCCATGGTTGCTCCGACTTGGAAGTCGAGGCCGGATTCCTTGAGAATCTTGCGGCCTTCCTCTACGTTTGTGCCTTCGAGGCGTAGGACGATCGGGACCTTGACATTGAGATTGCGAGCCGCCGCGACCACGCCGGTGGCCAAACGATCGACGCGGAGAATGCCGCCGAAGATGTTTATGAAGATGGCTTTGACGTGGGTGTCGGCGAGCAGAATTCCGAAGGCGTGTTCAATTTGTTCTTGTGTAGCACCGCCGCCTACGTCGAGGAAGTTAGCGGGGCTGCCGCCGGCGTACTGAATGATGTCCATGGTGGCCATGGCGAGGCCCGCGCCGTTCACCATACAAGCTATCGATCCGTCGAGCTTGATGTAGTTGAGGGCGTATTTGCTGGCTTCAACTTCAAGCGGGTCCTCTTCCGCCGTGTCGCGCAGGGCTTTGATTTCAGGATGGCGAAACAGAGCGTTGTCGTCGATGGTGATTTTGGCGTCGAGGGCGAAGAGCTTGTCGTCCTTGGTGGTGATGAAGGGATTGATCTCGATCAGCGAGGCGTCGATGTCGACGAAGGCCTTGTAGACGCTTTGCAGAAAGGCGACGGCGTGGCTGAGTTGCGTGGGCTTGAGGCCGAGGGCAAAGGCAAGCTTCCGCGCCTGCCACGCGCCAAAGCCGATGGCGGGATCGATGGACTCCTTGAAGATGGCTTCGGGGGTGTGGGCGGCGACTTCCTCAATCTCCATGCCGCCGGCCTGAGAAGCCATGAACACCAGCTTGCCGGTGGCGCGGTCGAGCACGATCCCCAGGTAGAGCTCGCGGTCAATGTTGGCGGTCTCCTCGATGAGCAGGCGCTGCACCTTTTGTCCGAGAGGGCCGGTCTGGTGGGTAATCAACGTCATGCCGAGTATGTTTTTGGCGTGCAGCTCGGCATCTTCGCGGGTGCGGGCCACTTTGACGCCGCCGCCTTTGCCGCGGCCTCCGGCGTGGATCTGGGCCTTGACGACCACGCCTGATGCGCCCTCTGAAAACAGCTTGCGGGCCACGTCGTTGGCTTCTTCGAGGGTGTTGGCCACTTCGCCCCTGGGCACGGCAACGCCGTATTTTGCCAGGATTTCTTTTGCCTGATACTCGTGAATCTTCACTGGTCGTGTCCAAGCAATCGGAAGCCCGCAGGAGGCGCGGAGATTCACGATTTGATCTGGTGTCCAGCGGAACCGCCGGCGTAATCAGCATAAACGGTCGCATCCGGGTAAGGGAAACCGGCGAATGGGACGGAAAGGGGTTCAGGGCGGAGTGGAGCCGGCAAGATGGCAAAACACCTGGGGAGGGTGCAGGGGACGCCGCGCGCCGTTACCATGAAGAGATATGGCGCGATTAAAAGAGCTTTTGAAGCCGCTGGCCGAGGACGGCGCGGCGCTGACGCGGGAGCAGGCGGCCGGCGTGCTGGAAGAGATTCTGGGCGGCGATGTGCCGGATGTGGAGACGGCGGCGCTGGTCACGGTGATGGCGACGCGCGGAGAACAGGCGCAGGAACTGGCCGGGTTTGTGGAGACGATGCGGGCGCGGGCGACGCCGGTTCCCCTGACGGACGAGGAACGGGGCGAGTTGGTGGACACTTGCGGCACCGGCGGCGGTGGGCCGCTGACGTTCAATATCTCCACCGGTGCAGCGCTGGTGGCGGCGTCGGCCGGGGCAAAGGTGGCCAAGCACGGGAACCGCGCGGTGACTTCGCTGGCCGGGTCGGCGGATGTGCTGGAAGCTTTGGGTGTGCCGGTGACGCTGGGGCCGGAGCTGGCCGCGGCGTGCTTGCGCGAGACTGGATTTATGTTTCTGTTTGCGCCGCTCTATCACCCGGCCATGAAAGCGGTGGGGCCGCTGCGACGGGCGCTTGGGTTCCGGACGATTTTCAACTTGTGTGGGCCGCTGACCAACCCGGCGGGGGCGCGCACGCAGGTGATCGGTGTTCTGGCGCCGAGCAAAGTCCTTCTCGTTGCCCGGACGCTGGCGGCGCTGGGGGCGAAGCGTGCATTTGTGGTGCATGGAACAGACGGGATCGATGAGCTGACAACGACGGGCGAATCGATTGTGGCGCGCGTGGAAGAGACAGAGGGCGGCGAAGCGCCATCGATGAAGGCGGCGCGGGTGACGCCGGATATGGCCGGGTTGGCGCGGGCGACGTTGGGTGACTTTGCCGGTGGGGATGTGGAGACGAATGCGCGCCTGCTGTATGACGTCGTGACGGGAATTCCGGGGGCGCGGCGGGATATTGTGCTGCTGAACGCGGCGGCGGCGCTGGTGGCGGCCGGGATGGCAGGGGACCTGAAGGAAGGGGTTGCGCTGGGGGCGGAGGCGATTGACTCGGGACAGGCGGCGGTGACGCTGGAGAAGCTGAGGCGGTTTGGGATGAAGTACGCGGTGACGCGGTAGGGAGCGACTCTGGTATATACTAGTATATGCTGGGTATATATCATTGAGGGAGGCTTGGATGGACGCGACGAAGACAAACCCAAATCCGCAATCCGAGGCCGCTTCGACGGCGGGGCCTGCCCCCCTCACTAAGAGGGCCAAGCTGTTCAAGAATGGGCGCAGTCAGGCCGTGCGGTTGCCGAAAGAGTTCCGGTTCGAAGGGACTGAGGTAACACTCCGGCGTGATCCGGCCACTGGCGATGTCGTCATTTCTCCAGCTCCTTCTGACCGGTCGATGAGCTTTGACGACTGGTTCGCACTTTACGACGCCGTTCCGGATTCCGCGCCGGAAGAAGAGTATGCAAAGCTGCCTCCTCCACCCAGGAATCTGACGACGGAGCAGATGTTCAAGATTTTTGACCGGGCTAAGTTTCCCGAAGATTTCATGGCTGATCGCGAGACAAGCATGCCGCGCGAACTGGACCTTTTCTAAATGCTCGCTGAAGTGCATCCTCGAAATGAACTCAGGCCATGTTTATTTGGTATATACTTGGTATAGATCACTGTCTGGAGGCCTACAATGAGCGCAACAGATACATCAGCAAAGCCGCAAATTGAAAACAGGGGCAAATCCCAACCCGTCACAAAGACCGCCAAGCTGTTCAAGAACGGGCGCAGTCAGGCCGTGCGGTTGCCGAAAGAGTTCCGGTTCGAAGGGACTGAGGTTGCCGTTCGCCGCGATCCAACGACGGGCGAGGTGGTGTTATCGCAGACGTGCGCGAAAACTAATGAGGATACTTGGCGGCAGCGATTTGCAATTTGGGATGCATTGGGTTCTCCAGAAGATGACGTTCTGGAGCGCGATCAGACGCCACCAATCGAGCGGGATTTCTTTTAGATGCCTCCCGCATATTTGCTCGATACGAATATCGTGAGCTATTTCGTAAGAGGAAATTATCCGGCAGTACGGAAACGGGTCATCAGCATTTCAGCGGATCTGCTTGCAGTATCTGCCGTAACCGAGGCGGAACTCAGGTTTTGGGTTACGAGCCATCCTTCGAGCACCCGCATTCGCCTTGGCGTGCATGACTTTCTCTCGGACGTGCCAAGCCTGCATTGGGATTCGAGTGCGGCGCAATCTTACGCTAACACCAGAGATTTGCTGAAGCGCAATGGGCGAGTTCTAAGTACTGCAGATCTTATGATTGCGGCCCATGCGCTCTCACTGGGATTGACCCTTGTGACCCATGATCAGGTTTTCTCGTTCGTGGAGGGGCTTAAGACGGAGGACTGGACAAGCTAACCGAACTCTGCTGCCTCCTACGCTACTCCGCCGCTGCATGTTCGAGATGCTGTTCGTTGGCTACGGCGGGCCAAAGAGTCGGATTGGTCGGAAAAATTGCTCGCAAGTTCCTTTACTCTTAGCGTTCAAGGAGTGAAGGAGCTGAATCATGACCATGATGCGAGCAATTGCGGCAGTCGTTTCTGTTGGATGGTGCTTAGCGGCAGGTGCACAACAACAGACGAACCAGGTTCAATTGAAGGTTGAACCTGCCAACCGCACTCTTACCGTCAGCGCAGAAGAACGCGTAACGGTCGACCCGGATGTAGCCATTCTGCACATTGGATTTGCGACCCAGCCGTCGGATTCCAAGTCCGCATATGCAGCAGGCGCGAAGACCTCCAATGATATTGTCGCTGCGATCAAACAGGCCGGCATTCCCGAGACATCTATTCGCAGCGAGTGGCAACGGCTGGAGAGCGCCAGCGGCAAGCTGCACAAATTCACGCTATCGCAGCAATGGACGGTTAAGACACCGCCGGAACGGGCCGCGGAGATTCTGGACATTGCGGTTGCTGCAGGCGCCACTGACAGCGGCCAGATTGACTGGACAGTCCAAGACGAGCCCGCGCTGGAGGACCAGGTGCTCGACAAGGCCGCCGCGCGCGCCAGGTCGGAGGCTTCGGTCCTGGCCAAGGGGATGGGGGTTCACCTGGGATCGCTGGTTTACGTGACCAACCAGATCTCCACGCCGCAGTCTTCAATGTTCGCATATGCCAACAATGCTGCCCCAGAACAGAGGGGTGCATTTGCAGCACCGCCGCTGTCCATTGAACCCCGAAAAGTTAGCCGGACTGCTAGCGTGTACGCCGTATTCGCAATCGAGTAATGGCTTTCGGCAACCCGGCTTACAGCAGGCCGGATCGCCCGGCCAGCTGGCGCGACAGCAGCCAGGAGAGCAGCGAAACCCCCAGCGCAAGGGCAACCCAGCCGGCTTGCTCCAGTGGGCGCTCGATGGCGGCGTTGACGTGCGGGACGGCGAGCGTGAATGTGCTGACGGCGGGCAGGCCGCGACGCACAACTTCGAATGCGTTCCAGCTGAAGACACCGCTAACGAAGACCAGCCCAGGAATGGCACGTTTCCACGGGAACGGAATTGGAGGGGGCGCGACTGCTTCTTCACGGACGCGCTCCATGACTGTGGCCAGGAAGCCGGACGAGGGGACGAGCGGATCTTCGGCAGCCAGAATGTGGTCAATGGCGGTTTGATCTGCTTCCGCGAGATTTGTTTTGGTCCGGATCATCGTCAGGCCTCCTTTCCGGTGTTGAGTGTGGAAAATTCCAGGTTCGCGTGCTCGGCTTCGAGGTGCGGGAAGCGGCGCTTGAGCAGAGTACGCGCCCGCGACAGGCGGGCCTTGACGGTTCCCTCCGGCAGTCCCATGGTCTGCGCGGCCCGGCCCAAATCCATCTCATGAAAATAGTACAGAATGACCGGTTCGCGGTAGCGTGCAGGCAGTGCAAGAACAGCGCGCCGGACAGTCTCTGAACTTTGATGCATTTCCATCGCATTCTGCTGTACCGCGGAGCGAGCGGGCTCAGGTGCGGCGTCCAGGGAAACATTGACGGTGGGGAAGCGCTTGAGCTCGGAGCGGAAAAGGTTGGCGGCCAGGGCGAAGAGCCAGGTAGAGAAGCTGGATTCGCGCCGCCATTGAGCCAGATTGCGCCAGGCGCGAAGGAATGCTTCCTGGGCCATTTCCTCGGCGCGGGAGCGGTCGCGGCAATAGCGCCACGCCATATTCACAATGGGGCCCTGCCAGCGGCGAACGATGCCTTCGAAAGCTGCAATGTCGCCGGCGAGGACCCTGGCAACGTCCGCGGAATCAGGATCGGTCCGGTCTTTCCCGGCGCTCGATATTGGTTCGGTGCTGGTGGTTGCGATCATTGTGGAGGTCGTTCCTCTCCAGCAGGTAGGACCGGCTCGGTCGCGCTCCGGTTGCATTTTCTAATGAGACGCGCAGTCATGGAGAATATGCAACCGGATTCGCTGGTTCCGTGTCGTACCAAGCGCAAGGGGAGAAACCCCTGGGCGAGGAGGATGTGATGAGTGAGCAAGTGCATCTTTTGTTTCCGTTAGCGGTCATCGTGGTTGTGTTCACGTTTGTCCTGGTCATTCATTGGTTGGACAGCCAGCGCAAGGAGCGCGAGGCGTATTACAAGTCGGAGACCCTGCGCCGAATCACCGAAGCTCCGGGCGAAGGCGCAAAGGCGGCAGTTGAGCTCATACGCGAAGATGAGCGGG
>JBEKZG010000232.1:0-9886 GCA_049510095.1 Occallatibacter sp. | reverse complement strand
GCCGGAGCGAGGGGCGGATCATCCTGTAGTAGCGTTGAAGCGTCTGTAACGGACGGGGAGCGAAGGGGATGACATAGCTCGAAGGAGGGCTTGGCCAACTGGGCAACCAGGATGAGCCCTTTCCCCCGGAGAAAGTTTGCGCTCGCGAGAGACAAACGCAGGGCTATGAAGAGCCGTGTGAATCGAGAGGTTCAAGCACGATTCCGTGAGGGCCTCGGGGTGAAATCCCCCGGGGCTGCTCGACAACTCTCCGGGGAAAGATTCGGGCATCATACGGGATTGGCCGTGCTCGCACCGGATTGGCTGTGCTTGAAGCAGGGCCTGTCTTTGCTTCGCGGGAATAGTTCTGTCAGAAAGCTTCTTGATGCAATTGCCCTGGCGAAGCGGCCATGGCGAGGAAGGCGGGAGTGGCTATGGCGAACGATGATGGTTCAGGGGAAAGATAGGACGCATGATGAGGGGGCTATGCGCTGCGTTGGGAGGAATCGTCGATCCAATTAGCCTGGTCGGTGGAAGCATCGCGGCGGGGGTGGGGGTTTCCGGGCTTACGGGAAGCTCGTTCTGGCTGCATTTGTTTGCCGTGGTTCTCTTTATCTTTGGGCTCTTCCTGACGTTCAGGAAAACGACGCTTGAAGTGCACGGCCTGGGCCAGGTCATTTTGTTTGGGCCGCTTTTCTTTGCGTGGCCTTTGGCGGTTTTCGGCATGCAGCATTTTGTATTCCTGCCCGAGGTGATGGAGGGAGTGCCGGCGTGGATGCCGGGCCACATGTTCTGGGCCGTGTTTGTGGGGATTGCCTTGATTGCCGCTTCGTTGAGCATGATCACCGGAATCTTGACGGAACTGGCGGCGCCGATGACGGGCGTGATGCTGTTTCTGTTCGTCTTGCTGCTCTATGTGCCGAACCTGATTCAGAATCCGAGAGAGATGGCGGTAACGCAGTTGATGCGGGACCTCTCGATGAGCGGAGGGGCGCTGGCCCTGGCAGGCACTCTGGCTGCGGGCCGAGGGCGGAGATTCAGCTGGCTTGCTGTATTGGGACGGTATTTCTTCGCAGTGGCAATCTTGGATTTTGGCGTGGAGAACTTGCTGCACCCGGATTTTGCGCCGGTGGTGCCGCTGCCTGAATTGACGATGCCGGCTTGGGTTCCCGTACATATTGTATGGGCCTACCTGGCTGGGGCGATTCAGGTTGCCTGCGGCGTGGCGATGCTGCTGAACTGGCGGACGCGGTTAACTGGGTGGATTGTGGGGATTGCGTTTTTTGTACTCACGATCTCAATTTACCTGCCGCGGGAAATTACGCATCCGTCGATCGAGATCAGCGGGGAATTGGATTACGTGGCACAAACGCTGGCCATGAGCGGGGCGGCGCTGCTGGTTGCGGGGGCGCAGAGGCATAAGAAAGCGGAGCTTGCGCTGGTTGACGTTCGCCATGGGTTGGACGGCGATCGACATTCAGAGCTGGATAGAGCGGTATGAAGGCAATCTTTGGGCCAGTTGGCGGGATTGCGCCGATCATATGGATATTTCTGGCCGCCGGTTTGATTGGGGTGGGTTATCTGCACGCGATCCGCGGGCAGAGCGTTTCGCATAGCGGCTCCTCGATGGCCGTGGTGGATTCCGGGGCGGCGTTTTGGAGTTCGCCTGAGGGGAGTTCATCGGGCGGGAAGGGTTCAGGAGGACAATCCGCCGGAGCGGCCGATTGCGGGAGTAAATAGGCTGCGGAACAAACGTCTGGGTATCCATTGAGCGAAATACAATTCGCGTCGCGGATGCGGACTGGCGGTCCGGTGACCGGCAATACTGCCTTCGGCCAACACAGCTTCACGCGTATTCTGTCTCTTCAGAAGATTTGTTACGCGCTGGAGGGACCAATGACGGCTGGAACGCAAAATCGAACGGCAATTGAGGCGGCTTTGACGGAGTTGCACGCGCTGCTGGGCGAGCGGGCGACGGCGGGCGTGGCGGCGCGCGAGCACCACAGCCACGGCGAGAGTACGCATGCGCCGGCGCTGCCGGACCTGGTATGTTTTCCCGAGAGCACGGAAGAAGTGAGCGGGATTGTGAAGGTGAGCGCGCGGCATGGGCTGGCCGTGGTGCCGTTTGGCGCGGGGACTTCACTGGAGGGACATGTTCATGCGCTGCGGGGCGGGATATCGATTGACATGCGGCGGATGAACAGGGTGCTGCGGGTGAGCGTGGAGGATCTGGACGCGACCGTGGAGGCGGGAGTGAGCCGTTTGCAGTTGCAGAAGGCGCTGGAGAATACGGGGCTGGCGTTCTTTGTCGATCCGGGGGCGGACGCGACCATTGGCGGGATGGCGTCGACGCGGGCTTCAGGGACGATGGCAGTGCGCTACGGGACGATGCGGGAAAACGTGCTGGGGCTGACTGTAGTGCTGGCGGACGGGCGGGCGATCAAGACGGGGACGCGCGCGAAGAAGTCGAGCGCGGGATACGAACTGACGCCGCTGTTTGTGGGGGCGGAAGGGACGCTGGGAGTGATGACGGAGGTGACGGTGCGGCTGCATCCGGTGCCCGAGGCGGCAGGTGTGGCGGTGTGCGGGTTTGCCACGGTGGAGGGCGCGGTGCGGACGGCGATGGAGGCAATTCAGCTGGGACTGCCAGTGGCGCGGATCGAGTTTATGGACGTGGGCCAGGTTGAGGCTTTGAACGCTTACTCGCGGGCGGGGCTGGCGGCGCGGCCAACGCTGCTGATGGAATTTCATGGGATGAGCGAGGCGAGCGTGGCGGAGACGGCACGGCTGGCGGAGGGACTGGCGGCGGAGCATGGAGGGTTGGGGTTTGAGTGGCAGACGACGCCGGGGGAGCGGGCGCGGTTATGGAAGGCGCGGCACGATGCGTATTATGCTTCGCGGGCGATGCGGCCGGGATCGGAGACGCTGACGACGGATGTGTGCGTGCCGATTTCGCGGCTGGCGGAGTGCATTGTGGCGACGCGGGCGGACCTGGACGGGAGGAGCTTTCCGGCGACAATTGTGGGGCACGTTGGGGATGGGAATTTTCATGTACTGTGCCTGCTGGGGCCGGGCGAGGCGGCGGAGGCGGATGATTTTGCGGCGCGGCTGGTGGAGCGGGCGCTGGCGATGGGCGGGACGTGTACGGGCGAGCATGGGGTGGGTTATGGGAAGAAGAAATATCTAAAGGCGGAACATGGCGAAGCGCTGGAGGTGATGCGGACGCTGAAACGGGCGCTTGATCCGGAGAACCGGATGAATCCGGGGAAGATTGTGGATCTATGGGATTAGATGCGGCGGTCTATTGCGATTGCTATGAAAGAGGCAAAGTGCGTAGGCCGCCTCCTCAACCGGAGCTTGTTTCGGTAGACGACTATGGAGGGTTGAAGCTGGCCTGGGACCAACCGAATGCGGATCAATTCGGATTCTACCATTGGCTCGCTACGGCGTGTGAACACGGACCGATGGGTCATCTGGTTTCGCACCGGCTAGGGAATATCGCGTTGATAGGATTTCTGCGAACGCTGCTGGCTAGTGACCCAACGCGTTTCCCGATCCTTCTGACTAGGGTACTCTACGACGGAACTCACGCGGGGGATTTTCTTTCTTCCGCTGACGTCGAACTCGTCTCAGTCGAAGTGAAGCGGCTGAACGAAGTTCATGCTGTCAGAGAAAGTGACGAAGATTTGATTCGAAACTTTGAGCGTCAAATGCGCCAACTCGTGCAGGCTGCGCAGAGTGTGGGCAAACCGATCGCGTTTTGATTCACGGAGGGCCATACGGATATTGGCTAGGGCTTCTTCCTCGGTCTCACCCTGAGACCAGCAGCCGGGCAGGCCGGGGCACGAAACACTGTATCCTTCTTCGGAATGACGAAGAACGACGCGATAGTTTGCCATGGAAGTTATGGTACACCCGTTTCGAATACGGTGGCTCCCGGCGAGGCGCCAAGCTGACTACTCGTGCGAAGCCCAGGGGTCGTAGGTGCCTACGGTCCAGGAGTGGCCTTCGGGATCGCGAAGAGCGAACTCGCGGCTGCCATATGGAGAGTCCTGAAGCGCACGAATGATCTGGGCTCCGGCGTCGACGGCACGGGCGTGGACTGCGTCCGCGTTGGGAACGACGATGTAGGCGCTGCGGGTTTCAATGTCGCCTAACTCATGGGGAGATTTGAAGCGGCGTCCGTGCTCGTCTTCTTTGGTGGAGCCGAGCATGATCATGCCGCCACCGAGGGCGAGTTCAGCGTGGGCGATGGTTCCGTCGGGATTGGCGTAGACGGCGTGGCGGATGAAACCCAAAACCTGGCAGAGCCAATCGATGGCTGCCGGAGCGTCGGCATAACGCAGGGAAGGGATGACGGCGGAGCGGGATTCGAGCACGCAGACCTCCTGAATTGACGAGAGCAGATTAGCCCGGCGCGATGGCGAAAATCAAGAGAAGTTCTGATAAAAATGCTGGGTCACTGCGCCAAACCGGGTTACAGTCTATGCTGGGAATTATGCGACTGCCTGCGGGCGATCAGGAATTGGTGCAGATTATGGATGCGGCGCTGGCGGATGCGGCGCGGCGGGCGGGACCGTGGCTAGTTTGCAAGATGGGGTGTACGCAGTGCTGCTATGGGGCGTTTGCGATCAACGAGCTGGATGCGCTGCGGCTGCGGACGGGGATGGAGATACTGCGAAGCACAGAACCGGCGCTGGCGGCGGGGATTGAGCGGCGGGCACGGGAGTGGATCGGTAAGCACGGGGCTGGTTTTCCGGGAGATACGCGGACGGGAGCACTGGGCCGGACGGATGCGGAACGGAGACGGTTCGAGGAGTATGCCGACGAGGAGGCTTGCCCGGCACTGGACCCGGAGACGGGACGATGCGATGTGTACAAGTGGAGGCCGATGACGTGCCGGGTTTTTGGGCCACCGGTGCTGATGGGGGATGGGAAGGCGCTGGGACACTGCGAGCTTTGCTTTGTGGGAGCGAGCAAAGAGGTGGTGGCGGCGTGCGAGATGGCCGTTCCGAATGAACTTGAGACGGGACTGGTGGATGAGATTGGGGTCGGTCGCGAGACAGTGGTGGCGTTCGCAGTGCTGCGAAGCGATGAAGGCAAGTCAGCGTGTCAGCGAGTCAGCAAGTCAGCGTAGGGATGACGTTGGGCCAGGGATTCCGCCGAATTTCGGAACCCCTGTACACGATAGACTAATGGTTGGAAAAATTGATGATCATGCGCCCTTGCCGGGTTGAAATTCGCACGAGTTTCCTTGAAGACAACTATCGATTTTTGGCGAGGCTGGCGGCTCCTCATGCGGAGTTGCTAGCGGTGGTGAAGGCGAATGCCTATGGGCACGGGCTGGATTTGTGCGCGCCGGCGGCGGTTAAGGCGGGGGCGCGATGGCTGGGCGTGACCAGCGTGGAAGAAGGCGCGGCGGCGCGGGCATTGTGTCCGGACGCGCGCATTCTGGTGATTGGCGGGGTGTTTCCGGGGCAGGGTGGCGAGACGGTGCGGCTGGGGTTGACGGCGGTGGTGTGGGAGCCGTGGCAACTGGATGAACTCGAGGGTGCTGCGCGTGCGGCGGGCGTTTTGGAGGGAGGGGTTCCGGTCCACCTGGAGATCGATACAGGGATGAGCCGGCAGGGTGTGGGGTTGGACGGGATTGATCAGGCGCTGGCGCGGTTTGGGGCGGGGTCTTCGCTACGGCTGGAGGGCGTGATGACGCATCTGTTTGCGGCCGACGAGGCGAATGGGGCCGTGACCGATGAGCAGTTTGCCCGGCTGGATGCGGCGCTGGAGCGGGTGAAGGCCGCCGGACTGACGCCGGAGTGGCTGAACGTGGGGAATTCGGCGGCGCTGCTGAGTGGGCGAACGGGCGAGATCGTGAACCTGGCTAGTTGTTATGGAATGAAAGCGCTGCTGCGGCCGGGGCTGGCGTTGTATGGGCTGGTTCCCGAGTTTGAGCCGGGGTTTGAAGGCGAGGAGCCGGCGGGCATGGCGGCGGCGCGGGCGCGGTTGCGGCCGGTGTTGAGCTGGAAGACGGTGGTGGTGGGGGTGCGGACGGTTCCGGCTGGGGCTGTGGTGGGCTATAACGGCACGTTTGTCGCGAGCGAGCCGATGCGGCTGGCGCTGGCAGCGGTGGGATATGGCGATGGGTTGGACCGGCGGCTGGGGAACCGGTTCAGCTTGCTGGTGCGGGGCGAGCGCGCGCCGCTGGTGGGGCGGGTCAGCATGGACCAAGCGGTGCTGGATGTTACGGAGATTGATGGCGTGGCGGCTGGGGATGAGGTGGTGATACTGGGATCGCAGGGGGACGAGACGATAACCGCGTTTGATCATGCGGAGGTTGCGGGAACGATTCCGTGGGAGGTGTTTACGCGGATTGGGGCGCGGCTTGCGCGAGTAGAAATCTAGACGACAGATTACGGATGATAGTTCAAGGCCACTGCCGGCCTGCCGCTTCTCCATTCTTGCGCTAGAAAAAAGCGCGAGAATGGGGAACTCAGTTTTACTCCTGATTGAGAACTTTTATCCGGCGGCGGTTTCTTCGGGGCAGAAGGCGGCTAGGTCAGTTGCGTTCTGGACGGCGGCGATCATGGACTCGGTGCCCATGCACGAGTTCAAGAGCATGTGGTAGAGGCTGCGGGAACACCATTCCTGCTGGTAAAACTTGCGGATGACGGCGGCACGGCGCTTGTCAAAGGCGGCCAGGAGCTGGTCGGCATGCTCAGCCTGCTTGGGGAAGGCGCGGACGAACCAGTCGCGCTTGGCTGAGGCCGTGGCGTAGACGAAGACATGGAAGCAGCCGGGCTGGCCGGCGAGGGCGCAGGCTGCGCCGCGGCCGACGATGACGCAGTTACCCCGCTGGGCGGCGTTAAGGATTTCCTGGCGGATGAGCTTCAACATGCGGTCGGAGTCGAAGACTTGGTCCGCGGTGAGGCCTGGCATGGAGTACACGTGGTCCTGCCAGAAGATTTTGCCGTAGCGGTAATACCAGGGGTCAAGGCGCTCGTCGTATTTGGCGGCTAGCTCAGGCGGGACGCCGGCGATGCGGGCGGCGGCGCAGGGGAGCTCCGAATCGAGGAGGCGCCAACCGAGATGGGCGGCCAGGTCGTGGGCAAATTCGCCGCCGTGCGAGCCGTATTCGCGCTCGACGGTGATGACACGGATGGGTGTGTGAGGCATGGGGAAAGGTCCTCCGCGAATGGAGGATACAACGAAACAGCTGTCAGTTGTCAGTTTTCAGTTGTCAGAAGGCTGAAATCACGGAGTGGGGGAGTTGATCGATCACAGCGCAAAAAGGCGCACAGGGGTAAGATGGCGGGCGGTTGAGGAACTTGGAAAGGAGGACGCGGACGATGAGCCTGGGCTGGAGGGTGGTGCTTCGATTTGCTCTGATGTTCCCGGTTGCTGCGGGGATTGTGTTTCTGCCGGCGGGAACGTGGAATTTTTGGCAGGGATGGGTATTTTTGGCGGCGGTTTTCATTCCGAGTTTGGTGGGATTCGCTTATCTGTTTTTCCACGATAAGGCCGTGCTGGAGCGCAGGATGGGGGGACGGGAGCCATTGAAGGAGCAGAGGCTGCTGATCCGCGTGTTCTTCCTGCTTTTTTTTGTGTCGTTTCTGATTCCCGGATTCGATCGCCGGCTGGGGTGGTCACGGAGCTTGCTGGGCGTAGTGCCAGTGTGGCTGACCGTCGTGTCCCTGGGAATGGTGGCCGGTGGACTTGTGTTCGCGTTCTGGGTGACTGCGGTGAACAGCTACGCTGGGCGCACGATTCAAGTAGACGAAGGACAGAAGGTGATTTCGACGGGGCCGTATGCGTGGGTTCGGCATCCGATGTATCTGGGATCCGTGGTGCTGTGGATGTTTACGCCGCTGGCGCTCGGGTCGTGGTTGGCCCTTCCCGTGTTCGCGCTGATGATTCCGTTTTATGTGCTCCGGCTGCTGAATGAGGAGAAGGTTCTGATGGTGGAACTTCCCGGCTATCCAGAATATTGCATCAAGACGCGGCGCCATTTGATTCCATTTGTCTGGTAAGAATTCAGACTTCTAAAAATCCTTTTCAAGCGATACAAAGTGTTTTTCATTGATACCTAGACGGTCTACACGACTTTATTGTAGATAATCATAGTATGGGAAAGCCGAACGATCTGGTACAGGGCACGCTGGACCTTCTGATTTTGAAAACGCTGACGTCGGAAGCGATGCACGGGTGGGCAATTGCGAAGCGCATCCAACAAATGTCGAACGAGGTGCTGCAGGTGCATCAGGGCTCGCTTTATCCGGCGCTGCACAGGCTGGAGCAGCAGGGATGGATTGCGGCGAAGTGGGCGGAGAGCGATACGGGACGGCAGGCGAAGTTCTACAAGCTGACCGCGGCGGGGCGGAAGCAGCTGGAGGCGGAGACGGCGAGCTGGAACCGGCTTTCGGCGGCGATCGATTTGATTGTGAGCGAAGCGTGAAAGAGCAGGGATTAGGGATTAGGGACTAGGGAATAGGGACTCGACTGGTGGCGGGATGGGGTCTATGCGTTGGCTGAATAGGTTGGCGATGGGAGTGAAGATGCTGTTCGGGCGCGGGAGGGCTGGGGCGCGGCTGGACGCGGAGTTGCGGGATCACCTGGAGCGGCAGATTGCGGAGAACGTTGCGGCGGGGATGAGCGCGGACGAGGAGCGGTATGCGGCGCTGCGGGTGTTCGGGAATCCCGCGCTGGTTAGGGGGCAGGCGCGCAGCGCGTGGAGTTGGAACTGGCTTGAATCGCTGGTGCGGGATGCGCGGTATGGGGCGCGAACGCTGATGCGGACACCAGGGTTCTCCCTGATTGCGATTGGCGTGATGGCGCTTTGTATCGGCGCGGCGACTTCGTTGTTTACCGTGATGCGGTCGGTATTGATGAGGCCGCTTCCCTTCCGCAATCCTGACCGGCTGGTGATGCTGTATGAGCATTTTCGCGATGCGCGCAGCAACCAGGAGGGGTTCAACTACAACGTGGTGGCGCCGGCCGACTTCTACGACTGGCGGGCGCAGACGCACGGCTTTCAAGACATGGCGGCGTGGCGCTATTGGCAATTCAATCTGACCGGGGAGCGCGGAGAGCTGCCGGAACTTGTGAGCGCGCGTGGAGGAAGCTGGAATCTGTTTCCGCTGCTCGGGGTGCAGGCGGCGATCGGGCGCACGTTTACCGAGAGCGAAGACCGGACGGACGGAACCGCCGTGATGCTTACGTGGAGTCTCTTCGAGCGGAGGTTCGGAGCCGATCGGTCGATTGTAGGCCGGCAGATCCATTTGGATGGGAAGCCGTACACGGTTGTGGGTGTGCTTCCGAAGAGTTTCACCTACCCCGATGCGAAGGTACAGGTGTGGGTCACATATGCGTCGGGGATGCCCCCGGAGATTCTAAAGCATCATGACTATCACTTCAGCCGCGTTGTGGCGCGCATGAGACCGGACGTGAGCCTGGCAAGCGCCGTGGGACAGGTGGGGGCTGTGCAGTACCGGTTGCACATGCAGAACCTGCATGCGCCGGTGGCCGAGGATGTGGCCCCACGGACGATCAACGAAGACCTGGCGCGGGATGTGAAGAAGCCCCTGCTGATCTTGATGTGCGCTGTCGGTTGCATGCTGCTGATCGGCTGCCTGAACGTGGCCAACCTGCTGGTGGCGCGGGGGGCGGCGCGGCAAAGGGAGATAGCGATCCGGGGCGCGTTGGGCGCACAGCGGATGACGCTGATCCGCGCGCAGATGGCAGAGAGCCTGTTGATCTGCCTGGCGGGCGGCGTGGGCGGATTGTTGTTGTCACTAGTACTACAGTGTTACAAAGCCGAGGTCTGATCGGAACATGATGATTTCTGCCAATGTTTTCGCGGTTTGCAGCATATGACGTTCCATCTCTGTTAACTCTCCTGATTCGGCGCAACGTG
>JBEKZG010000231.1:0-6151 GCA_049510095.1 Occallatibacter sp. | reverse complement strand
GACCAGCCGTTACTCGGCAAATACAACCAGCAGGAAGCCGTCTTCCAGTGCACCACCTGCGGCGCTTGCGAGTTCCAGTGCCCTGTCGGCATCGAGCACGTCCCCATCATCACCGGCCTGCGCCGCGGCGCGGTCAACACCGGAGAATGGGAGGACGCTCACGGCAGCAAGCTCTTCCTTGCCCTTGAGCGCGGCAGCAACGCTCTGGGAATGCCCGCCTCCGACCGCGACAAATTCATTGAGAAGCAAGCCTTCCCCATCTTCGACGGGACTCAGGAGTATTGCCTCTGGCTCGGCTGCATGGGCGGCTACGATCCCAAAGGCCGCGAAATCGTTGCTGACTTTGCCCGCGTGATGAACTACCTGGGCGCAAGCTACGGCGTTCTGAGGAAGGAAAAGTGTACCGGCGACCCCGTCCGCCGCCTGGGCAACGATCTCGTCTTCCAGCAACTGGCTGAGGCCAATCTCGAATCCCTGGCGCAAAACAAGGTCAAGAAGATCGTCAGCATTTGCCCGCATTGCGTCCGCACCATCCAGGAAGATTGGAAGGCCTACGGTACACCTCCCGAGATCGAGCACCACAGTGAATTCCTCGCTCGCTTCGCCCATCGCTTGCCCCAGGGCCAGGCTTTGAAAGGGCACGACTTCAGTCGTGCCGATCAGGCTGCAAATACACGAGGGCCTTTAGGCCCTGCGGCCAACGTTTCCGCGCCAGATACAATCGTCTTCCACGATCCCTGCTACCTGGGCCGTTATCGCAACGTCTACGACGAGCCCCGCGCCGTGGCAGCGCTTTCAGGGACTCTTGTCGAGGCTCCGCGCAATCGCGAGCGCAGCTTCTGCTGCGGCGCCGGCGGCGGCCTTGCCTTCCTCGGCGAGGAAACCGGCGAGCGCGTCAGTCACAATCGCGTAGCCGAGCTGGTCGCCACCGGCGCACAGACCATCGGAACTGCCTGTCCCTTCTGCAACACCATGTTCCGCGACGCCATTGCCTCCACAGGCGAAACCGCGCCGCAGCTCCTTGACATCGCGCAGCTCGCTGCTCGCAACCTTCCGGCGGCAGGTCCCAATCTCCCTTCTGGAAAGGGCGCAGGAGCCCATGGAACCGATAAATCCCATTGATCCCATTGCCCCGGATGAAGCGCCCGGTTCTTCCTCCGGACCAAGGCTTTCCCGTCCACCCGGTTTGCGCTGCTCGTACGGCGGTCATATCACAACCCCGGTTATGCTTACTTCCGAGACAATCGAAGCCGTGCAGAAGGCAGCCGACAAACGTGGGTTGATTCTCGATATCGGCAACAACTACATCGAACTGGATTTCGAAGGGCGCGACTCCAATCAGTTCGTCGTGGACTTCCTGAGAATCCTGGCCCAGGCCGTCGGTACAGCTTGCGGTGAGTTTCGCTGCGAGATCGCCGTTGAGCAGGAGGATCCGCTATACGAGTTCTTCAAAATCCGCGACGGCCGCCTGATCCGCCAGCGCGGCCTCATCGTGCGCGAAAGCGAAGAGGATATTTCTGCCCCGGAAACCCTTGAGCCAGGGCGGCCGAAGCAGGATTGAAGGCCTTCCTCCTCCTCGGGAACAAACACATCCATCCGCGCACATATAGAATAGTCCGAAGCTTTTTAATTGTTGGGACCGGATAGGAGCAGTTCGATGGAGCACGCTGAGCCGTTACGCCACCAAGACAAGATCACCCCAACGGATGCCCACTCGAATAGCAAGGCATCATTTGCTCTAATGCTATTTTTTACGCAGTAGTTGAGTCGGTGTTCCTCCAGAGGCTTTGGGCCCTGATCGACAAACACGCGCCGCTTGATTATCTACTCAATGGCTTAGCGTTTGAGGCGTGCTTCATTGTTTCCGCTTTGTCGCTCTGGCGGTGTCTCCATTGGACGCAGACCGGCGAAGAGGCGATGCGGAATTACAGGGACATCAGGCTGCAAGTCACAGGTCTTATTATGATGCTGCTTCTTTCACTGATGCAGTTCTCGAGCTTCACCCAGGCTTACGACAAGATCAGGTAATGGGATGGCAGTTACCTCGAAAAGCCACTCAATAGAGGAGACTCCCCGCTAAACGCCCCTCAGGCGGCCTGTCTTTTCTTGCGCGCGCGCACCGGCTGAATCAAGACTTCCGCCGGAATCTTTAGCCGCTGATTGAGTTGCCGGATCATGGTCAGCGACAAGGCGCGATCCCGCCGCATCACTTCGTATACACGCGTGCGGCTCCCTAGAATTCCAATCAGCGCCGACTTATCATCGCCTTGCTGCTCCAGACGAAATTTGATGGCCTCAATCGGGTCGGGCAAATCCATTGGAAAATGAGCCTCCTCGTAAACCTCGACCAGCGTTGCGAGGATCTCCAGGCGGTCTCCTGCAGCTGAGCCTTCATCGGCGCCCCATAGATGCTCGATCTCTTTAATGGCAGCCTCGTAATCACTTGCAGTCTTAATGGGTTTGAGTTCCATATTCAATCGTCCTCACATCGATTGCATCGTATTCTTTGTGCGATCCCAACCACTTGATAAACACAATTGCCCGCCGGTAATCGATCGCAACCACCATGCGGTAGGCGTTTCCCTTGATGTTGAAGACCACGCGGTCTGCCCCCACAATGCTTGCATGGGCATAGCTGGCCTTCACCTCCGATGAGTTCTTCCATTCCGCTTGCCGTGCTTCCCTATACCAGGAGTCGAGCGCAGCCTTTACCGCTCGATCGTCCTTGTGACCATTCAGCCGTTCAAGAAACCGGGTCAACGTACTGCGGGCAATCACGCGCACAAGAATATGTTATCATGTTCCCAATTTGGGCACAATGATACTCTCACCTGTATTCACTGCTCTGCGCTGTCGGTTAGGATGTACGGGAGCTATTTGAATATGAAGATCATCGTAGCCATAAAGCAGGTTCCCGATCGCGATGCCCAGGTCCGCATCGCTCCCTCCGGCAAGTGGATTGAAGATTCCTCCCTCCAGTACGCCCTCAATGAGCCCGATGCCTACGCCCTGGAAGAGGCGCTTCAGCTCAAAGAAAAACACGGCGGCGAAGTGGTCGTCCTCTCCGCCGGTCCCGAGCGCGTGGGCCAGACCATCCGCGAAGCCCTTGCCAAAGGCGCTGACCGCGCCATCCACATTGACTGCGACGACCTCGGCTCGCGCGATGCCCTCGGCGTAGCACGCCTCCTCGCCGCAGCCGTCAAGCCGGAGAATCCCGACCTCATCCTCACCGGCCTGCAATCGGAAGACCTGGGCCTCGGCCAAACCGGCGTCATCGTCGCCGAACTCCTCGGCCTGCCTCACTCAACCCTGATTCTCCACATCGAAAAGACCGAATCTGGACTGACCGTCAAACGCGAGCTTGAAGAGGGTTGGTTTCAGACCATCGAACTGCCCACTCCCGCAGTCCTCACCATCCAGTCCGGCGGCAACAAGCTACGTTACGCCACGCTGATGGGCATCAAACGCGCAAAAACCAAGGAAGTGCGCCGCGTAACCGCCGCGGAGCTCGCCGTCGACGCCACACCGGTCGTAATTCTGGAACGCGTCGCGCTGCCGCACAAGCAACAATTCACACAGATTCTCCCCGGTTCGCCGAAAGAAGCAGCCGCAGCCCTGGTCGAAAAGCTGAAATTCGAGGCGCGCGTCCTATGAGCAGCATTTTGGTAGTCATGGAAGAGCGGCAAGGCCGCATCGCAAACATCGGCTATGAAGCCATAGCCGCCGCAACCCAGTTGGCCGCCCAATCCGGGGCTTCCGTAATCGCTGCTCTGATCGGGGCGGATACAGAACATCACGCGGCTGAAGTTGCCGCTCGCGGAGTCACAAAAGTTATCCGCGTCGAGCACCCGCTCCTTGCCCGCTACACCGCCGACGGCTTCAACCTCGCTCTGCAACAGCTCATCCAGAAGGAGAGCCCCACGCAGGTGGTGCTTCCTCACACATACCAGGTCCGCGACTTCGCCCCGGCGCTAGCCGCTCGCTTCGGCCAGACCTTCATCAGCGATGTAGTCGCCATTGGTGCCGCGGCTGAAAATGCCGGTCCCGTCTTCACCCGCCAGCTAATGCAGGGCCGCCTCAACGCCGAATATCGCGCCGCCGGCAACGGTCCCACCTTCATCTCGGTCCAGGCCGGAGCCTTCCGCGCGGAATCGTCGAGTCCCGCAGCAGTATCTGCAGCCATTGAAACCTTCGCTCCGGCGATCGAACCTGCCCAGATCCGTGTCAAACCCGGCGAGCCTTTCCGCGGCAGCTCGCAAACGGTCGATCTCGCCTCCGCGCAACTCATTGTCAGCGTGGGCCGCGGTATCAAGGACGCGGAAAACATTCCTCTCGTTCAGAACCTCGCCACGGCTCTCGGTGCGGAACTCGCCGCCTCGCGTCCCATCTGCGACAACGGCTGGCTCTCCATGGATCACCAGGTCGGCAGCTCCGGCCAAACCGTCTCGCCCAAACTCTATCTTGCCGTCGGCATCTCCGGAGCCATCCAGCACCTCGTTGGAATGAAGGGTTCGCAGTGCATCGTGGCCATCAACAAAGACCCCGACGCCCCCATCTTCGAAGTAGCCGACTACGGCATCGTCGGCGATTTATTTGAAGTGGTTCCGGCCCTCACCGAAGCAGTGAAGGCCGCAAAGCGTTAGATGGCTCTTTGTCTGGCGATTGAAACCGGACGGATAGCCTAAATACCCAATAGGAGCTTTTGTAGTTCCCACACATTGAGGAATTCCTGGAGGCCAGAATTGTGAAATGGGCGGACTTAATACCTGGCTACGAGAAGGTGTTCACCGTTATGGAATACTATGACGGCCCACGCCAAGGGATTGCCCATTTCAATGGATCTCCCTATTTTTACGATTGCATTTTTGATGAGAAGAAACAGGATTATTCGAACCAGTATCAGTTAACTCAGATCTCGCAGGAGATTTTTGACCTTGCAATTGAGGACTGGGCCATTTGGAAGAGGTGGGACTCGGCATTCCACGCGGGTAAAGTTAACATCAAATCGCACCCAGCGCTGCCCGAGGATAAGGCGCGTCACGAAGAGGTCAAGGCTGTCTTGGATGTCGCGTTAAAGACGAACAGCGACGCTTGCATCATCCGGATCGGGACATTTGCCAAAGAGACAGACTCAAAACTCCCCAAGGGCGTCCTGAGTCCACTTCTGGTCAAATGGGAGGAGCCAGCACCTGAGAGTGTACTGTTCGGTCTCAACAGCATTCGCCATCGTTGAATGTACCGGCAAGGCAGCTCCAAACCTAAACCGGATACCCGCCAGTAATGTATCCCTGCAGCGCCTGGATCGTCTCCTCATGCCCGGTGATCACCCACTTCACCAGGTCGCCAATGGAGATCATCCCCACCACGGTCTCACCCTGCAGCACCGGCAGATGCCGAATGTGGTGCTCGGTCATCAAAGCCATGCACTCGTCCACGCTGTGCTGCGGGCTCACAGAGAAGACCGGGCTCGTCATGATCTGGCCCACGCGCGTTTCCCTCGATGGATGGCCCATCAGGATGCCCTTGCGCGTATAGTCGCGCTCTGAAAGGATCCCAGCCAGCCGGTTGTTGGCAATCACCATCAGGGCGCCAACATCGTATTCGGCCATCTTCTCAATCGCTTCGTAAACCGAGTCGTCCGGCGCTATCGACAGGATTCTGTTTTCGCTCTTGCTTCCCAGCACGGCTGCAATCGTATTGGCAGTTTTCATCCGATCCTCCAGGTCCTGTTGAGCCGCATCCCGGCCGTCAATCTCACCCTGCGGCCCTTCTCATCTTGGGAATGCAGTGTATCTCGATCGGCACTGAAAGGTACAGCACTTTTAAAGCAGACAAATTCACGGTCGCCTGCGCAATCCTGTAAGTCGTATTGGACCGTACAGGTCCAAATGCGGCCCGCCGCATTTGCGCCCCCATACCCTCAGGCATTATGGTTCCTTGTTTGCCGCGCAAAAAGTGGGGACAATGCCATGCTTCTTCCCGCAACCTATCAAGCCGCGCTCTTTCTTATGATCCTGAGCATGATGTGCTGGGGTTCCTGGGCCAACACCCTCAAGCTCTGTCCGGGCTATCGTTTCCAGCTTTTCTACTGGGACTACACCTTCGGCCTGCTGTTCGCGACACTCGTCTGGGGATTGACCGCCGGAAGCCT
>JBEKZG010000230.1:0-6189 GCA_049510095.1 Occallatibacter sp. | reverse complement strand
TGGCCGTTTTACCTCGAACCGATTGCCGTATTAGCGAGCCTTATATTTGCAGCGCGGGCATTCGTATCGTGGCGCCGGGTTCCTGCCAACGATGTAGCCAAGGATGATAAAGACTAGTCCGAACCCGAATAGCCATATGGTCAATATGCCTATTATGAAGAGCGCTTTCGAAGCCCCTGACCTCCGGAGCACAACGGCCATAGCATTGCCGCACTGAGGACAAGTGCTGGATGCGAGGCGACTCAAGCTTGCTTGCGTCGCAATGAATTGAGCGAAGGGCGACTGAGTGATTGGAATCCATGTACTACCGCCCCGGGGGATAACAGAGTCGGTGATTTTTACCTGTTCGCGGGCTGTCATCCCCCGAATGTCATCTTCAGCGAACGGGCCTCCCTGCTGCCCGGTGGCGAAGGTCACATACCACTGAGCAGGCGAAGGTGCTTGAACTTCAATTGTCTTAACGGAATTCCCCTGTGGCACAAGTGTGTTCGAGGTGGGAGTTCCGCAGGCTGGACAGAATCTTGTGTCTTCGAGGAGACTCGCATTGCCACAATTTGTGCACACGCTCATTACGCACCTCTGAATACCAATGACGCTGGGAGGTAGATGTGGCTTAAGTAGTACCACAAAACTGACCAGTGCAAGATTATCCGTTGAAGGGCCGGAACAGGGCGAGGTTCTCCACGAAATCGAAGCAATGTTCAAGACGGGTCACGGTCGATCTGAAGCTGACCTTGACTGGGGAAACATCCCAAGTTACTCATCCTACCCGGCGGCGTGAGCAAAACGACAAAAGAGCCGCAGCTCCTTCCAAAGCTGCGGCTCCTGGCGGCTAAACTTCAGCCGACCTCAATGTCAGGGGTAAATCCCTGACCTACCTGGGCGGGCCTACCGGCCCGGGTTACATTTCTTTGACCCCTTCGACGAACGCCTTTAGCTTGCGGCTGCGGCTGGGGTGGCGCAGCTTGCGGAGGGCTTTGGCTTCGATTTGGCGGATGCGCTCTCTGGTTACCTGGAAGCTTTGGCCTACTTCTTCCAGGGTGTGCTCGGAGCCGTCTTCGAGGCCGAAGCGCATCTTGATGACGCGCTCTTCGCGCGGGGTCAAGGTGCGGAGAACCTGCGAAGTGTACTCCTTCAGATTGACGCTGATGACAGCCTCCGACGGCGAGACGGCCTGGCGGTCCTCGATGAAGTCGCCGAGGTGCGAGTCCTCCTCCTCACCGATGGGGGTTTCGAGGGAGATGGGCTCCTGCGCGATCTTGAGGACCTTGCGGACCTTCGCGACGGGGATGTCCATGCGGCGGGCAATCTCTTCGCTGGACGGCTCGCGGCCAAGCTCCTGCACCAGTTGGCGCGAAGTACGGATGAGCTTGTTGATGGTCTCGATCATGTGCACCGGGATACGAATCGTCCGGGCCTGGTCCGCGATGGCGCGGGTGATGGCCTGACGAATCCACCAGGTGGCGTATGTCGAGAACTTGTAGCCGCGGCGGTACTCGAATTTATCGACCGCCTTCATGAGGCCGATGTTGCCTTCCTGAATGAGGTCGAGGAACTGGAGACCGCGGTTGGTGTACTTCTTGGCGATGGAGACGACGAGACGAAGATTGGCCTCGATGAGTTCGCGCTTGGCCTGCTCGGCGTCCATGTCGCCCTGGATCATCTCGCGCTGGGTGCGCTTAAGTTCGGCGATGGAGACGCCGGCGTCGCCCTCGATTTTCTCGAGATCGACGCGGCAGTTTTTCTGCTGACGGCGATACTCCTTCTTGAGTTCCTCGCTTTTGGAGGCATCGAACTTTTGATCCAAGGACCGGATCTGGCGCTCGAGCGTGCGCATGGTGTCGACGGTCTTGTTGACCTTGTCGAGGAGGCGCTTGCGTTCGAGGGCGGTGTACTTGAGTTCGCGCACAATACGGGAGATGAAGACTTTTTCGCGAGCAATGAGCCAGCGGGTGTGGCGCGCGGCGTTGGCCTTGGCCTTGGCGGCAGCGGCTGACGCGTTGGACGCGGCCTGCTTCTCTTCGAGGAGCGCGATCTTCTTCTGGTGCTTGCCGAGGGCGTCGATGCGGGCAACCGTGGCGCGTACGCGGGTTTGCACCACTTCCTCAGTGAGCTCTTCTTCGTCGAAGACCACGACTTCCTTGACGTTGCGCACGCCTCGCTTGAGGTCCTCGCCCAGGGCTACGATTTCGCGGATGACGATGGGCGAGCGTGAAATCGCTTTCATCACGCGGAGCTGTCCGCGCTCAATGCGCTTGGCGATTTCCACTTCGCCTTCGCGGGTGAGCAGGGGAACAGTGCCCATTTCGCGCAGGTACATGCGCACAGGGTCGTTGGTTTTTTCCAGCGTGCCAGGGGTCAGGTCGAGCTCGACGTCCTCGCCCTCTTCCAGTTCGAAGTCCTTGTCGGCGCCAAATTTGGGGCCGTCAAGCAGATCGATGCCCTGGGTGCCAATGGTTGTAATCAGATCGTCCAGATCGTCGGCTGAGCCAATCTCTTCCGGCAGCATGTCATTCACGTCGCCGTAGGTGAGATAGCCCTTCTCTTTGCCCACTTCGATCAGGCTGTCAATGTCGTGTTCGAATTTGTCGTCAATCGCCAAAGTGTTCCTGCTCTCTAATATTTAGATGCGGCACCGGATTACGCACCGATGCGCGGTCTGCTCGGGACGCGAAAAAAGATTTCCAAAATGGAAACCAAGGCGCGTGCAGAGATAGACCTGCGGTTGCCCGCAAAAAGGAAGCGGTTTCAGATCATTGCTCGGAACAGGATGACAAGCGCTTCAGGATTCACCTGGTTCGCCCGCGAGCCGGAGCTCATATTTGGGGCAGAGGGGCGCGCATCCTCACAGAGATCAACAGAATACCACAGCGCGTCCCTGAACCTGCAAGAAAAAAATCGGGACGTCTACGCGGTAACTGCTTCTCGTTTCACAACCGGGCCGGCCGGTTTTGCCTCCCGATCGGGCCCGCTCCTGCTAGTTAGACGCATACCGGTGCGGGATTGATGCACGTTCCACGCCGTTTAATCGGATCAAATTGGCGTAGGGGAAGCTGGTGATCGCTTTTCCGCGCAAAGGAACATGGCCATGTGCTGGTCGGGAACGCGTACCATCAGCGGCTGTTTCTCGCCCTTTTGCTGAGCCTCGTCAAAGACGGCCTGCGGATCAACGCCGTAGGCGAGAGCTTTGTTCTGCCTTTCAGAAATGGCAACCCAAGCCCCAGCGGGAAGTCCCTTCAACAGTGCAGGAAGATCGGCGACTGTCGTAGCCATGTTGTCCTCATTCCTCGGGAATCGGGTTTCTCATTCTGCTTCTGATTATGCTCCCACACGCGTCTCGCGAATGTGGAGATTATAGCCCTTCGCGATTTCGATGCAGCTTTTGCAGGGCGCGGTCCAGGTCGAGCTTGTTCTGAGTCAGGAGGGCCACTTCGGCAAAATCCCCCTGACGTTCAGCCTCGGCAATCCGCACGCGCAGATCGCGCAGCCGGCTTTCGATGGCCCTCTCCTGAATTTCTTGGATAGCGCTCAAGACTTCGCTCTCCCCTGGCGGGCGGTTTTCGGCCAGGAGACACTCGGCGAGCAAGGCTCGCTGCGCCGGGTCTTCGATCACGTCCATTGGGTTCCTGGCCTGCCTGCCGGCCAGAGCCTGAATGCTGGGCCAAGAGCCAAGG
The DNA here is from genome assembly GCA_049510095.1 of Occallatibacter sp. GTDB lineage: Bacteria > Acidobacteriota > Terriglobia > Terriglobales > Acidobacteriaceae > Telmatobacter. The sequence continues at coordinate 2,515 of JBEKZG010000230.1, read as the reverse complement.
TGTTGAAACCATGCTGGTTGCGTTGAAACGGCTTCCGTAGCCAGGCGGCGCGATTGCTGGTGTTCCGGATCGGTGATGGCCAACGCCCGTAAAAGTACCCGTTCGACTTCAGTGAGCGCTGTTGCGCGCACTTCAATATGGTCGCGCCGCTTGAGGGCGGCCTGGCGCAATTCTTCACGCAGGACAGCAGAATCGATGCCGAGCCTTTGCGCGGCGTCTGCTACGAACTGCTCGCGGACCAGCCTCTCAGGAATCCGCCGAATGTGCGGAAGAAGGTAGTTCATAGCTTTCACTTTTTGCCCCGAAGTCGCACCAGGAAACATCTGCTTGGCTCGCTCAATCAAGTAATCTGACTGCCACTTCGCACCCCGGATAGCTGCCTTATATTCCTCGTTACTCCGCCGCCCCACAGGCACCCAGCCCACGGTGTCAGTCGCTTCCGAATATGCACCGATGCCCTGCTCGCGGATATATCGGTCAGGATCCAGGCCGTCGCTAAGCGTAACGATCTTGATCGAAAAGCCCTCCTCAGTCAACAAGGCGATCGATTTCTCTGCCGCGTTAGCGCCGGCGGCGTCGGGATCGAAGTTGACCACGACGTTGGAAGTGTGGCGTTTCAGAATCGCCACCTGCTGCTCGGTAAAGGCGGTTCCACTGGTGGCGATTACGTTCTGAATCCCGCGGAGATAGACGGAGATGCAGTCCATCTGGCCCTCCACCAGAAGAGCGAAGTCATGCTTGCGGATAGAGGTGCGGGCCTTGTCAAGATTGAACAGGACCAGGCTCTTGGAGTAAAGCGGCGTCTCCGGCGAGTTGATATATTTGGCTCCCGCCTTGTCGCCCGTCTCGAGCGTGCGCGCGGTAAACGCGATGACCCGGCCGCTCTCGTTGGCGATGGGAAACATGACCCGCTTGCGGAAGCGGTCGTAGAGGTGGCCCTGAGTGCCGTCTCCCTGTTCCTTCGCGCTGAAGAGACCACTGGCTCGCAGCGTTTCATTGTCGGCCATAGGATTGAGCCGGTCGCGCAGCGCGTTGAAGCTGTCGGGTGCGTAGCCAATGCGGAAGGTCTTGATTCCCTCAGGCGTAAGGCCGCGGCCGGCCAGATATTCGCGGGCGATGGCCCCTTCCGGGCCGCGCAATTGCTCTTCGAACCATGCCGTCGCCGTCTCGTGCAGATCGAGGAGTTTTGTGCGCAGCCGCGCTTCGGCAGCCTCTTCCGGGGAGGAAAACTCCCGCTTGGGCAGCGGGATGCCGCATTTCTGCGCCACAATCCGGACGGCCTCAGGAAAGGTGACGTTCTCAATCTTGCCGACAAAACTGAAGACATCGCCCGAAGCTTGGCAGCCGAAACAATGGTAGAACTGACGCACCGCATGGACTGAAAACGACGGGGATTTTTCCTTGTGGAACGGGCACAAGCCGGAGTAGTTTTGTGCGCCGGACTTGCGCAGGCGGATGTAGCCCTCGATCACCTTGACGATGTCTGCCTGTTGCTTGACGGTTTGGGCGAAATCGGACACGGGAGGGTCTATCTATGAGAATAAGGCCCGCGCACAAACGCCCGTGTGCAAGCAGTGGATATCGAGGCGGGATCCCGCTTGCGCCTGGAAGGCTTGGGCTAGCCCAGCTCCCAGCCAAGTTCAGGCTGCCTTGGCGGTGGAGGAAGATTGGCTGCGCACAGAAATCACTTCGACGGTCCCCTTGGAGCCTCGCATCTGGTGCAGGATCCTCAATCCGTCGCTTGAGGGGAGCGGCAGAAGATTGACCACGCACAGCATCAGATTGCAGAGTGCTACCTTGGGCCCGATCACGGGCAAAAAGAAGAATGGGACTACAAGAAGCAGATTCATCAGAGGCCCGGAGGCGGAGATGAGAACTTCATGCTGGCGGCAACCTGCGTAAGCCCTTCGATTGTAAGCACCACCCAGACAGAGTCCGAACTCACGCACTGGGACTTGGAGCATTATCGCGGCCAGCATGTGGCCCACCTCGTGAAGCAGTAGGCTGACTACCAGCACAGCTCCAGCTGCGAGACCAAGCCTCGGCCCGGAAATGAAGATGCCAAGGAGGATGCACAGGGCAAGCAGAAGCCAACCAGTGTCGTGCACACGGAACGGAACCAGCATTCTGTTCATGAGTTCACCGTCAACCAACCGCAGTCTGAAGTGATGCTCAAATTGGCTCAGTCGTTCTGGAGTGTTGCCAAGGATGGGCAAGTTATCGAGTGTGGCGTTGAGTGAGGCACTCGCCGTAAATCTTTGATAACAAAGAATCGGAAGGCACGGCCTTCATTCCACGATTTACCTGTGGATCGCAGACAAATTGCGGGCCGACCAGAGAATTGTGGCGCAGTACGAACCGAAAAAGACGGCGATTTGTCCGTGCGGAACGAATAACCTGCATTTCTCACAGGGGTCGATTTTTGCGGGGAGCGGCGGGACTAAGCGGTCCTGGGGGGGTCGTTTCCTGGCAAGAAGTTGTCCTCGAATCGGTCCATCGCTTGCGCGGAGGGACT
>JBEKZG010000023.1:0-14871 GCA_049510095.1 Occallatibacter sp. | reverse complement strand
ATCACTACCGTATCGAAGCCGAACAGCAGGCCGCCCAGAGCGCCGGTCAGTGTTGCCTTCATCAGGTGAAAGTTCGGTCGCATGGTCTAGTTTCCCGTAGAGCCGGCTGTAGGTCCCAAACCATCCTACAGACCAGCACCTGAACCGGCAAACCTCGCGCACATCCCTGTCAGGCCTCTTTCCGCGCGGCGCCCGGCAAAACCGCAAGCAACCGGCACCGGTGTTTTCCCTCTCCTCTCCACGCCACCGCCATCTCGCTCTCTATGTAAGCGCAATCACCCTCTTCCAGCACTTCTTTCAGCCCACCCACCTCCAAATGCAGCCGGCCTTCCAGCACATACACCAATCCGATCGCCTCACGGAACTCCTGCATCGCACTCGCGGTGCCGCCGGGAGCCAACTCCACCATCTGCGCCTCGAGCAGCGGCCTCGCTGACGTTGGATTCAAGGGCGTGACTTTCATCGATTCCACGCCGCGCGACGCCCCTTGCAAATGTGCCTTTCGGGTAATCGAAAGGGTGTGCCGCGTCGGTTCTGAGAAGAAGTAGCCCATGCCTACTCCGTAAACCCGGCTGATGGTGGCCAGTGTCGGCAGTGTTGGAATCATCCGGTCCGTTTCAAGTTTCGAGAGCAGCGCCGTCGAGAGTCCGGTTTCCGCCGCCAGCCGCGAAAGCGTCAAGCGTTTTTGTGTCCGGAGCGTACGTAGCTTCAGACCGATGCAATAGGGTTCCAATGACCATTTGGCGTAGGAAGCAGTCTTGGAAATGGCAGTCTCCTTCGAGTTCCGGAATGATGTTGGTTCCAGCGTGCCAGTTTTCCGCCATCCTTTTTCTGACAAATTCTTGATGTTTTTAGGGCTCCGTCCCTTAGTTCAACCTCCGCCAACCTTCAGGCCATCAAAAAGCCGGCTCAACCGGGGTGTCACCCACACGTTGAACGGCCGCCTTTAATTGCATCTCCGGTCAATTTGCCTCGATTTGGAGGCAAGCCATTAATATTCAGTTTGATGCGATCAAACTAGTAGTTTACTTACGAATTACTAGGTAACCACTTTTTTAATTACTTCAATCTGTGAAATGAAACCCCTGGAACCTTCCCAAAGCTCACTGAACATGCGTAAATTGGGTATCCACCTGCCCAAAGAGGCCAGGGTTGTATAGAAGCTGTTCAGCTTTTCCCCGGATGTCCCGGTGCAGGTCAATCGCGGCCCTGCCGCCGGCTGGTATTTGTCTTTCGCGGATGGCATAGTAAGCGTCCGAATAGGCCATGGACCAAGGAACTGCGTTGGTAGAGACAAAAGAGACATCGTCAAGCTCAAGTGGTATCCGGATTCCCCTCCCCGTTGTCGGCTCAGGCGGCGAAGAGGGTGAACTGGCTTTCTCCTTTGGGGCCTTCCGGCTTCTGGCCGATGGCACCCTCCTGCGCGGCGAATCGGTTGTTCACCTGCCTCCAAGGGAACTGGCTGCGCTCCGTCTGCTTGCGAGCCACGCAGGTCAGGTTGTCACTTCGCTTCAGCTGCGTAAGGCCTTGTGGGGAGACGTTCATGTCACCGCCGACAGTATTCCCAAGTGCCTGTCCTCCCTGCGAACCCGTCTTGAACCCGAGGTGTGCATTCAGACCGTCTACAAACGCGGATATCGCTTCATTGCGGAAGTCCGGCGCTTGAGCGAACCGCCCTCGCAACCACTCCCGCGGCTGGCTATCATGCCGTTCGTCTCCGGCTACACGGTCCCCGCCTATCTCGGCTCCGTCATTGCCGAGGAAACCATTTCACGCCTCACAGGAGCAAGGCCGGAGTCCTTCGCCATATTGGCCCGGGACTCCGTCTTCATCCTTGCCGCGCGTGGGCTCACCGCGCAGCAGGTGGGTGAGGCGCTCAAGGCCGATCTGGTCCTCACCGGTACGCTGCGCAATCTACCCTCGCATTTCCGCCTGCGCGCGGAGATGATCCGCGTGGAAGACGGTACCCAGGTTTGGGTTGAGGATGTGCTCGTGCCGCAAAGCCAGATTGACGGCCTCGAACTGGAGTTGATCGAACGCCTGGTCTTTCGTTTGAACTCCTGTGGTTTCTCCATTTCCGCCGCCGCCGAGCCGGAATCTGAAAACGATTCCAATCCACACCGCCGTGAGGCCCGGGAAATCTACCAGCGGGCGCATTATGAGTGGCGATCCCTGCAACGCCATCGGATGCAGGACAGTCAGCAGCTTCTTCTCCGAGCCACTGAACTCGATCCCAACCTGATCGCCGCCAAGGTTGAACTGTCGCGCCTGTGCATCACCCAGGCCGTTTACGGCTTCATCGCTCCCTCGGTGGCCGCGAATCTTGTGCACCGCGCCGCCGATTCGATTCCCGACCTTCATCTTCGGGCGCAAGCCCTTTTGCCTTCACTCGGTGTGGTCAGCTTCAATCTCGACCATGACTTGCCCACCGCGCATTGGGCCTTTTCCTCATCGGCCCATTTGCCGCACGATCCCTGGGTAACGCGCTCGCGGGTTATGTTTTCAGTGAGCCGCCACCGCTTCAATGAAGCCATCGAACTCCTCCAGGCTGCACTGATGCAGGATCCTTTGTCTCCCTGGATCCATGGCAGACTGGCATGGGCGCTGCACCTGGCCGGAAAAGCGGCCGAGAGCGTAGAGCAGATTCATCGCGGCCTCACACTCTTTCCCGGCCATGAGGAAATCGCCTTCTATGGAGCCATGATTCTTCCCTACAACGGCCATGCTCCCGAGGGCATTCAATTGGCGGAGAGTCTGGCCGCGCGTCAACCCCAGGTTGATATGGTTGCGGCCTTGCAGGCTTATGCGCTTGCTTGCGATGGCCGCAGAGACCAGGCCCGCGACATCCTCGAGCGTCTGGAGTGGCTGAGCCGCGAACGTTTCGTCCTCAGTTCCTTCACCCCGGCTGTCTATGTTGCGCTCGATGAACCGGAAGCGGCGCTCTTGGAACTGCGCAGGTCCGCCGACACTCGCTGCCCATGGTTCTTCCAGATGCTTGCCGACCCGCGCCTCAAGCCCCTCCACGGCCGCCCCGAATTCGAAGAGCTGCGCGCCATCCTCGCCCGTGTAGAGGCCCAATCCGCCGAAGCATAGAGGCGCCCGCCACTCGGACGGTCGCCTAAGTTTTCATCTGCCAGATTGTTCAGACATAATTCCGCGCCGGAGGCGCAGCGTATGTTAGCCCCGCGCTTCAGCGTGGGGAATCCGTTCCATTTCGACACCACCAGTCCCGTAGGGACGGCGTTCTTTTCCGATATTGATCCGTTTCCAGCCCCCGCGGGTCATCCTTCGCCCCTGCGCGCAACAGCCTGAACTTCTCAACCGGCTATCGCTTCCCCGCACCCGTAGCCACCTGGATCACAGCCTGGAAAGCCGCCTTCGGCTCGCCCGCGCGATCGAAAAGCAAAGGGTAGCTCGTGCGCCCCCGTACCGGCCAATTGTTCAGCCACGAATCCCCGTCGGTCACTCCCCAGAATGTTACCCTGCTCATGCTCGCGCGATGCTTCAGGAACACCGCAAAGAATTCCGCATACCGCTTGGCCAATTCCTCCTGCACCGCGTTCGGCAATCCATTCACATACGGATTCAATTTGGGATCGGACTTCACCCGCAAAGAAACATCGGCGCCCCAATCAATGGACGGCAGCACGTCGATATCGAGTTCTGTCACAGCCACCTTGACACCCAGCTTGGCGAAATCGGAGATGGTCTCGTCCAATTGTTCCACCGAAGGCCAATTCAAGTGGTCGTGCTCCTGGCTTCCCACCACCGCAATCGGTATGCCCTTTGCCTGCAGTCTCTTGACTAAAGCGATAGCTCCCTTGCGCTTGGCCTCGTTTTCCAGCGAGTAGTCGTTATAGTTCAGTTGGGCCTGCGGATCGGCCTCGTGCGCGTATTCGAATGCCTTCTCGATATAGTCATCCCCGATGATCTGCTGCCACTTCGATTTGCGCAGTGTTCCATCGTCGTTCAATGCTTCGTTCACCACATCCCAGCTTTGAATCCGCCCCTTGTAGCGCCCCACCACCGTAAAAATATGGTCGTGCATCCGCTTCAGCAGCACCTCGCGGGTCACCGGCTTGCCGCTCTCGTCCTGGAAAACCCAATCCGGAACCTGGCTATGCCAAACCAGGTTGTGGCCGACAATAAACATCGCTTTCTTCTCGCCGAATTCCACATACTTGTCGGCAAGCTCAAAAGTGTAGGTGTCCGGCTTGGGATGAATACGTTCCCACTTCAGACAGTTTTCCGGACTGATGGAGTTGAACTGCGCCGCGATAATTGCGTCCCCGCGCGCGTCGCTTCCGTCGATTTGCCCCTCATTGATCGCCGCTCCGACAAAGAATGAATCCCGATAGGCGTCCTTGAGTGTCGTTGAGTTTTGGGCGCCCGCCGTCATGCCCGCGGCAAGCAGAGCGGTAACTGCGATGAACCGCCGATTCTGCATTTCTTCCTGCTCCTGTGCATTGCCATCCTTGAAACGGAAATGAGAATGTATCAGTCCCGATCATACAAGGGGTTCTCGAACATTGATTGAACGCGACCATCGGAGAGTAAGCTTCGTACGCGCCCCTGCTGCGCGGCTTAAGAGGAATAGCCCTTGCGCCGCTCCGCCAGATCGTGCGAGATCGTCATGTTCAGCTTCATCGTGATGCCGTAGAACAGCAGGCACACCGCGCAGGCAAGAAACGCCGCGCCGGAGTACACCGAGGCGGTCAGGCGAATGCCGAGAAGCGCCTCCGAGGACTGCACCGCGACCTTGGGCGCATAGCCATACAGGGAGGGAAGCCATGAGGCAATGGCGCCGCCGATCGCTACGCCCACCCACAGGGCAAACACAATCCCCGAGGTCACCGTCGCGGTAGCGCGGCGGCCCAGCTTCCATTCGCCGAAGTCGGCCACGTCCCCCATCATGGACCAAAGCACCGGACCTGAGCAGCCAAAAACAAATTGGCGCAGAACTTCAAGACCGATGATCGGCACCGTGGCCGTGGCCGGGATCACAAACAGCACAATGCAGCAAACCCCTGTCAGCAACATACTCCAGAAGAAGAGATTGCGCTTGCCCATGCGCTTGGTCAGGGCCGTCGAGCAGGCCACGCCCACCAGAAGCGCAATCAATCCAAAGCCATTGAACCAACTGAAGAGTATCCTGTTTCCGGCCAGGTTCTCAAAATAGGGCAGCATGATGTTGCCGCGAATCAACAACGCGGTGAAATAGAAAATAGTGACCAGGAAAAGCGTAATCCATGGGCCATTCCGGACAAGGTCTCCAAGATCGACAAGGACAGAGGACTTCTGGCGAGCATCGGGCTGAATCCTCTCCTTCGATACGGCAAACGCGATCAGGAAAAGCACCACGGAGAACGCAAGGAAACTGCCCATCGTTAACTGATAGCCCAATGCATTGTTTCCATGGCCAAGAGCGGCAACCATCGGAACGGCAAGGCTCCCCACAATGAATCCCGCGCTGTTGGCGAAAATCTGCCGGTATGAGGCAATGCTGTTGCGCTCGTTGGGGTCGTCGGTCATCACCCCGGTCAGCGACGCATAAGGCACGTTGTTGGCGGCATAGATGAGGCGCAGCAACAGGTAAGTGACCCAGGCATAAATCAATTTGGCCGCAGGGCTAAGTTGAGGTGTAGTAAAGGTCAGAATGCCAATCACGCCAAAAGGTACTGAGGTCCACAGCAGCCAGGGACGGAACTTGCCCCACCGTGTATTGGTGCGGTCGGCAATCACACCCATGATCGGATTAAATGCGGCCGAACCCAGCCCGACCACCAGGAACATCGTCCCCGCCTGGGCAGGCGTCAATCCATAAGTCTTGGTATAAAAGTCCAACTGCAGGGCCATCAGAGCCTGAAACACAAAGTTTGCAGCCAGGTCGCCGAGGCCGTATCCGAATTTCTCCGCAAAAGAGAGTTTTCCGCCCGTGCCGCTCCCGTTGCCGCTCATTATTTCCTTCCCTCTTTCCGTCCCTGCCCGGCCCGCTAAAACAAATCCCGCATCATTCAACTCGCTTGAGCGCCCAGGGCCAGAAGCCGCTCGGTCGTCACAGTTCATCTCCGATGCGTCCCAGAGAAATATACGCGCGCACGCAAACTGCGGTCCGGTCTCCAAAACGCAACGCTTCGGGTGTGGAGATTCGAGCCACACAACTATATCGCTTTACTATTGGATTTGGCGACAACAAAACTGTACATCGCAGGGGTATAATTCGCTCCGGGGAATCACCATGACTAAACCTGCACCGCTCTCTTGCCATCTGGGGTTCAATGCCCAGCATTCGCCCATGGGCGCCTTCATGAGCTTTACTTGCGGCAACTTCGGCACCCGCGGCGGCATCGGCCTGCAGATCGGGCAGCCTGGCGATCAGGAAGTCTTCATCGGTTTCAAAGACGGCGATCGTTATTCCGATGCCACCTTGAAGTGTCTTCCTTTCTACACCGCGGCGGTCAGTCGGGCCGCCGATGCTTTCCTCGTCGAGCAAGCCGGTCCCGCCGAACAGAATGTCAAGCCCGACGCCATTCCATTCAAGGAAAGTGACTTCTCGCGCTCCTACGGCTGGGCCTCCGATGAGTGGACAGCGGAGGGGCTGACCTTTTCCGTCTACTCCCCCTTCGGCCCCATCCCCGATCCCGCGCTTGCAAGCAAGCAGGAGATCCGTGACGGCCTGCTCCCCGCCATCATCGCCCGTCTCGAACTCGACAACACCTCGGGCGTCACAACCAAAACAGCCATGTTCGCGCTCAATCACGCGCGTCCCGGCAGCCGCATCCTCAACGACGATCTCGGTGCCGGCCGGCTGGCGTTCGCCTTCCGCCGCGAGGCCGGCGGGGCAGCCGAACTCCGCGATTTCACCACCTCCGACGAGGGGGTCCAGGTCGAAGCCCAGCCTTTCGTCTTCATGCGCTGGTCCGCCAGTGACGGTGTCCGCGAACGCCACAATCCCATTCATCTACTGGGTTCCTGCCCCGGATTCGGCTTTGAAGTTCCAGCCGGGAAAAAATACGGCATCACCATCGCACTCGGTTCTTACCTCGAAGGCTTCCAGACAAACGGACTCGACGGCAAATATCTCTACACTCGTTACTTCGAGAGCCTTGCCGACGTTCTCAAGACAGCACTTGACAACTCCTCGAAAATCATCGTGTCAGCCAAAGCGCTCGACACCAAGCTGGACCAAACCACTCTATCCCCCGACCAGCGCTTCCTCATCGCGCACGCCACCCACAGCTACTACGGCAGCACGCAGCTTCTCGAGATCGACGGCCAGCCCTTCTGGGTCGTCAACGAGGGCGAGTACTGCATGATGAATACCCTCGACCTCTCCGTGGATCACGTCTTCTGGGAACTCGAGCACAATCCCTGGCTGGTCCGCAATCTGCTCGATAACTTCGTCCGCCTTTACAGCTATCACGACGAAGTCAAGGTCTATACATCCGACTTCGCGCTCGCCACCGGAACCACGCAGGTCGATCCTTCGCAGGCTCCGCCGCCGCCCGACGAGGCTCAGCTCAACCGCCCTTACGACACCAAGCCCGGCGGCATCAGCTTCTGTCACGACATGGGCGCGCACAATAACTTCTCGCCCCAGGGCCGCAGCAGCTACGAGCTGGCCAATCTCACCGGCTGCTTCAGTTACATGACGGTCGAGCAGCTTTGTAACTGGGTACTGACTGCTGGATGTTACGTCGCCAAAACCCGCGACATCGACTGGCTCAAAACCAATAAGACGGTTGTCGATGCCTGCCTCGCCAGCATGATCAACCGCAGCGGCGACGTTGGATTCGCGCAGTTCGACTCGACTCGCTGTGCCGGCGGCCAAGAAATCACTACCTACGATTCGCTCGATCACTCACTCGCCCAGACCCGCAATAACATCTATATCGCCGTAAAAAGCTGGGCAACCTACAAGTCTCTGGCGCTCATGTTCCGCGAGCTCAATGACGCCGCAAGCCAGGCCCGCAGCCAGGAACTCGCAGCCAAGGTAGCTTCCGTAGTTTGCGATCAGGCCGTCGACGGCGTGCTTCCCGCCATCTTCGAAAAGTCCAACCCCGGCTACTCCAGCCGCATTCTTCCCGCAGTCGAGGGATGCGTCTATCCGCTCTATTTCGTCAACACCGGCTTTGCCGGCTGCTCTCTGGAACAGGTCTTCGCAACCGAGCCGGAACACCGCATGTTGGAAGTCCTGAAAGCTCACACGCGCAATCTCCTCCTCGATCCCGAGCGGCGCAATCTCTTTGCCGATGGCGGCATCAAGCTCTCTTCCACCAGCAACAATTCTTGGATGAGCAAGATCTCCATCTTCATGCACGTCACCCGCAAGGTCTTCCATCTCGACGCAGACCCCGCCGTGGCGGAGGTCTTCCGCCTGGCGGATGCCGCGCACGTCAAATGGCAGGTGGAAGGCAGTTCGTACTGGGCCTGCTGCGACCAGATCGTTTCCGGCGAAGGCAAGGCCAGCCGCTACTACCCGCGCATCATCACCAGCGCCCTGTGGATGGAGTAGGCAGGTGTCCGAAGATCCGCGCTTTATGTTTTCCGGAAGGAGCAGATGCCTTCACGCACCGGCCCCAGTCGCTCGATCCCGCAATTCCTCCCGGAGGGAGGAAACGAGAATAGCCCCGGATGGAGTCCGCAGCGGCGGACGCAATCCGGGGAAAGCGTCCCAATCGCGTTTTCGCGTCCCGTAGGGCAGCGGCGGGCCTTTCCCTTCCCGCTTGCCCACATTCATCCATTGCCCTGTAGAATGGGCACGCAGGCAACCCGTACGTATACTTTCTTTTGAATTCGCAAATTGCATGACTCCTCTGCCCGAAGAGCGCACCGGCACAGAAACTTAAGGAGAACGGATTTTGTTGTATCACCGGCTGATTCATTTGTTTCTTGCCCTGGCTTCTGTCGGAACACTCACCCTTTCCGCCCAGAGCACCAATAATCCAGATACGCCTCTGGCCTATCAAGACCCGTCCCGCCCGCCCGCGGAACGCGCCCACGACCTGGTCAGCCGCATGACGCTAGACGAAAAAGCCTCCCAGCTCGAAGACTGGGGCACCTCCATCCCTCGCCTCGGCATTCCCGACTACCAGACCTGGAACGAAGCTCTCCACGGCGTCGCCCGCGCCGGCTACTCCACGGTCTTTCCGCAAGCCATCGGCATGGCCGCCACATGGGACCCCTCCATCGTCCACAGCATGGGCTACGTCATCTCCACTGAAGCCCGCGCCAAATACAACCAGGCCCAGCGCGAAGGCAACCACCGCATCTTCTATGGTCTCACCTTCTGGTCGCCCAACATCAACATCTTCCGCGATCCCCGCTGGGGACGCGGCCAGGAAACCTACGGCGAAGACCCCTTCCTTACCGCGAAAATGGGCGTAGCTTTCGTCGGTGGCGTGCAGGGGGGCGACCTCGATCATCTCCGCGCCGTCTCCACCAGCAAGCACTTCGCCGTTCACAGCGGCCCTGAATCCCTCCGCCACGGCTTCAACGTTGATCCTTCGCCCCGCGACCTTGAAGAGACCTATCTGCCCGCATTCCGCGCCACCGTCACCGAGGGCCACGTCCAGTCCGTCATGTGCGCGTACAGTTCCATCGACGAGTGGCCCGCCTGCACCAACAAAATGCTGCTCAAAGAGCACCTGCGCGACGCCTGGGGCTTCAAGGGATTCGTCGTCTCCGACTGCGGCGCCATCGTCGACATCAACCAGGGACACAAAAAGACTCCCGACATCGTGCACTCCGCAGCCCTCGCCATCCAGGCCGGCACTGACCTTTCCTGCAGCATGTGGACCCCCGGCTTCAACACCCTCGCCGAAGCCGTCCGCATGGGCCTCGTCACTGAAGACTTCGTCACTCAGTCCGCCGAGCGCCTGTACACCGCGCGCTTCCAGTTAGGCCTCTTCGATCCCCAGGGCTCCAATCCCCTGGACAATCTTCGCTACAATCCCCGCCTCCTCGACGAAGACCGCCAGACCTCCCTCAAAGCCGCCCAGGAAAGCATCGTCCTGCTCAAAAACGACGGCGCCCTTCCGCTGAAATCCGCACCCGGACACATCGCCGTCATCGGGCCCACCGCCGATCTGCTTCCTTCCATCCTCGGCAACTATGTCGGCACGCCCATCCGCCCGGTCACGCCACTAGACGGCATGTTGCAGCAGTTCCGCGCATCGCCCATCCTCTACGCCCAGGGTTCCACGCTCGCCGCGGGCGTAGGCGTTCCCGTTCCCCGTACCGCTTTCGGCCTCAATCAAGGCCTCAAGACCGAATTCTTCGCCACACCCGACTGGACCGGCCGTCCCGTCGCCACCATCAGCCAGGCCGCCGTCCAAACCGACTGGGAAAACGCCGCGCCCGTTCCCCAACTCGCCACCCACGACTACTCCGTCCGCTGGTCTGGCAAGCTCTACGTCCCCGCCGCCGGTCACTACGTCTTCACCCTTGAGCAAGGCGACAGCTTCCCTTATTCACCCGTCGAAACCTATCGCTTCATCCTCGACGGCAAAGTGCTTTCCGAGGGCAGCCTGCGCCAGCAGGGCGATCTCACGTCCATGGGCAACTTCATCACCATGCCCGGCGCCTCACCCACCGCTCCGCCCTTGATGAAATTCGCCAAGACACCTGTAATTCCCGTCGACTTCACTGACACCAACCCGCACGATTTCCGCCTCGAGTATTCGCACGCAGGCGACCAATCCGGAGGCGGCCTCACTCTCAAATGGGAAGCCCCAGCGGACGCACAACTCGCCGAAGCAGTATCCCAGGCGAAACAAGCCGATGTGATCGTTGCCTTTGTCGGCCTATCCCCGCAGCTCGAAGGCGAAGAAATGCCTATCAAGATCGATGGCTTCAACGGTGGCGACCGCACCAGCCTCGACCTGCCCGCGCCTCAGCAGAAGCTTCTCGAAGCGCTCTCCGATCTCGGCAAACCTCTCATCGTCGTTCTGCAAAGCGGCAGCGCCGTAGCCCTCAACTGGGCCAATCGGCACGCCGACGCCATCCTTGAAGCCTGGTATCCCGGAGTCGAAGGCGGCACGGCTATCGCCCGAACCCTCCTCGGCCTCAACAACCCCGCCGGACGCCTGCCCGTCACCTTCTATGCCTCGCTCGACGGCCTGCCCGCCTTCACTGACTACGGGATGAATGGCCGCACCTATCGATACTTCACCGGCAAGCCGCTCTGGGGCTTCGGCTACGGCCTCAGCTACTCAACCTTTAAATATGGCCCCGTCACGCTGTCGTCAAACACGCTCAAGGCCGGCGACCCAGTCACCGCCTCCGTCACCGTAACCGACTCAAGCGCGATCCCCGGCGACGAAGTCGTGGAAGCCTACATCAAGACCCCGCAGAAGGATGGCCCCATCCACTCGCTCGTCGGATTTCAAAGGGTCAACCTCGCCGCGGGAGTAACTCAGGAAGTCACCATCACCCTCGATCCCCGCTCCCTGTCGAGCGTCGACGACCAGGGCAATCGCAACATCCTGCCCGGCAAATACACCCTCACCCTGGGCGGCGCCCAACCGGAAGAAACCGCAGCCAAATCGGAAACTGACTTCACCGTGACTGGCACCAGGCCTTTACCGAAGTAAACCTGCGGCGGCTGTAATCAATCAAATGCATGCCCAGCCTTGCAATGATTTGGTCGAACAACGGGGCAGCCAACAAGCCGTGAATTCGCTCGCACCGCCTCCTCGCATCAAATCTGTCGCGTCAGTTTTTCGGGTATACGTCGGGCGGCGGCGGGCTTTTCAACTTGTCCTTCGCTCTGCGCCATGACGCAATCAGCCTTGCCTGAGATATAAGCGCGCAAACCAGCGCCCACAACAACAGCAGAACGCCGAACCCCGTCAGCACCGGGCCACCAATTGCACCAGGCCCGCTGGTACTTACGGCGATGTTGAGCGTAATTGCGGAAAGTGAAGCGCCGCCGGCACTCATGGTCACTGAACCGTTGCAATATCCAAAGATCAAATACAGGCCAATGGCCAGAAACACTACCGCGGCAATTACAAAGCGATCAGGCTTCATTCGGGGTCTCCAATCTGGTGAACCCCGAATTCTACATCGAAGAATGCCTGTGCACTTTTCGTCCTGCCTCTTTGTACGCGGCTAGTCTTTCGGATAAGCCCTCTGCCGCTCCAGCAGCTTTTCTTCTCGGGCCAGCCGCTTCTGCTCCAGCACTGCTTCCCGCTCCTTGCGTTTCAGTTCCAGGCGCTCAAGCCTGCTTGGATGTTCGCCGTGATAGGAAACCGGCTGGAACAGTCCAACGAATGCGCACAACAGTGCCCACGCCAGAATTAGCAATCCCAGCGCCACCAGGGCCAACCCTCCCACAGCAGCCGGTCCTGCGGTCGCAATCGAAAGTTGCAGGTTTGCGCCCGAAAGCGGGTATGCGGCATTGAACGCCGTCGTCCCAACGCCATAGCTGAAGATCACGCCTAAACCCGCAGCCAAACTCACAACAGCCAGAATAAGGGGACCATCGGATCTCATAAAACCACCTCGCTCTTCAATCGTGCGCGCCGCGCTTTCCGCGGAACGCACACGCCCCACACGGGGATTACTGATCGTGAGATGCAATCCCTCGCAAAGAAGCCGCCCACCGATTCGCTGCCCCGGTCAATCTTGACCATCGATTTGCAGGCCCTGAAAAACCCGCCGCAACCGCCCCGTGACCAACATCACAGGTTCTCCCTTGCCCAATCCTCAATAATCGGTAATGATCGCCGCGAAAGCGCCGCCGCGCCGGGCTATTTCCTCCTGCGCCAGCCCGCCTTCCCGCCGATCACGGAGGCGCTTTGCTCCTTGGTATTCTCCATGAATCCGCTCCCGGCGAAACCCGCGTCGCCCTGTTGCCTGAGAGTCTCAAATCATTGGTGGCGCAGGGAATCTCGGTCACCGTCGAGTCCGGCGCGGGTATAGCCGCGGGCGCATCCGACCAGGCCTACGTTGACGCGGGCGCAACCGTCACTTCAGACCGCGCCTCGATCCTGGCCGGCGCGGACATGCTTCCACTGGTCAGTGCCCCATCGCCGTCCGATCAATCCCGCCTCAAGCCAGGCGCAGCCGTCATCGGCTTCCTCAAGCCGCTCGACGCGCCCCTGGCCCTGACAGTCGCCATCGCCCGTCCGGTCACACTCTTCAGCATGGAACTGGTGCCCCGCATCAGCCGCGCTCAATCCATGGACGCCCTCTCTTCCATGGCCACCATCGCCGGTTACAAGGCCATCATCGCCGCCGCCGATCGCCTCCCGCGCCTCTTTCCCATGCTCATGACCGCCGCGGGAACCATTCCGCCAGCCCGCGTTTTTGTCATTGGCACCGGCGTCGCTGGCCTCCAGGCCATCGCCACCGCGCGCCGCCTCGGAGCCGTCGTCGAAGCCTACGATGTTCGCGCCGCCGCGGGTGAGCAGGTTCGCTCGCTCGGCGCAAAGTTTCTCGACGTCGATCTAGGCGGCATCGGCACTGAAGGCGGCGGAGGCTACGCTGCCGAACTGACTGAGGAAGCCCTCGACCGCGGACGCGACCTCATCACCCGCACCGCCGCCCAATCTGACGTCATCGTCACCACCGCCCAGGTTCCCGGCCGTCCCGCCCCGCGCCTTATTCGCAGGGCCGCTGTCGAAGCCATGCGTCCCGGCTCAGTCCTCGTCGATCTGGCCGCCCCCGCTGGTGGCAACTGCGAACTCACCCAGCCCGGCATCGAGCAGACCCTCAACGGCGTCACGCTGCTCGCGCCCCTCAACCTTCCCGCCGAAGTTCCGGTACACGCCAGCCAACTCTACGCCCGCAACATCCTCAACTTCCTCGCCCTAATCGTGAAGAAAGGCGAGCTAACCATCGACCTTGCCGACGAAGTACTTGCCGCCGCCTGCGTAGCCCACAACGGAAATCCAGTAAACCCCCGCGTAGCCAAGCTATTAGAAGCAGCCACGACAACCAGCGAACTCCGCCAACCCCGCTAACTCCACCGGGTGCCCCCGGTCTCGCTTTTGAGACCGGGGAAGCTAACCCGCTAACTTGCTGACTCGCTGACCTGCTGACTCGCTCCGAGGAAAAAATGAATCCCGCAGTCCTAATCGCCTCCGTCTACGTCTTCGCGCTGGCCGCCTTCCTCGGCTACCAGGTAATCAGCCGCGTCCCGCCCCTCCTGCACACGCCGCTCATGTCCGCCACCAATGCCATCTCCGGAATCTCGCTCATCGGCTCCCTCGTGCTGGCCGGCGCGGCGCATTATCCCCTCGGAGCGCACATCCTCGGCTTTGTCGCCGTCACCACCGCCACCATCAACGTGGTCGGCGGATTCGGCATCACCGACCGCATGTTGAAGATGTTCGGCAAGCGCAAGCCCGGCGCAAAAACCGCGGCCCCACAGTCCGCAGTAAAGGAGGCAGCCAAATGACCTCGGCCTCCCTGAGCTTGCCCTCCTATTTCATGGAAGCCACCTATCTCATCGCTTCCATCCTTTTCATCCTCTCGCTCAGAATGATGTCGCACCCTGAAACCGCCCGCCGCGGCATGTTTCTCGCGGAAGGCGGAATGCTCGCCGCCATCGTCGGCACACTCGTCGGGACACATATCGTTACCTGGGTTTGGATCATCGCCGGCCTCTCCCTCGGCTCCATCATCGGCGCATGGATGGCCATCAGTGTCCCCATGACCGCCATGCCCCAGCGGACCGCGCTCTCCCACGCATTCGGCGCTCTGGCCGCGGCCTTGGTCGGCATCGGCGAATTCCTCGTCCATGCCAGCGACATGGGAGTAGTCACCCGCGGCGCGCTTGGCTTTGAAGTCATGCTCGGCGCGCTCACCACCACCGGTTCGCTCATCGCCGCCGGCAAACTGCAAGGGGTCATCGCCGGCAAG